>NZ_JBHDLJ010000009.1:0-141168 GCF_041877255.1 Arthrobacter halodurans | reverse complement strand
CCATCCCCGGGGGAACCGGACGTTGCGGCGGGCGGGCGGGAACCGGCGGAACCGGTGGAGCCGGGGCCGGGACGGGAACCGGGAGCGGATCCGGGGCCGGGACCGGGACGACGGCCGGAGCCGGGGCCGGGAGCGGATCCAGCAACGGGTCGATGGTCGGGGCCGGGGCGGCCACGGACCCCGGATCCTCCGCGCCGGGGTAGCCGAGCACGGCGAGCACCGCCGCCCAGCGCAGGATCTCCCCGGCCGTCATGTCCGCCAGGCCCCGCGCGACCGGCGACTCCCGCGGCGCCTGCCCTGTGGCCGTTTCCTCGTCCATGACCCCACGCTACGCCCGGCCACCGACAGAATGGGAACACACCTTCGAATGCGGAGAATCGTCGGCGCACGGAACCTGTGGAAGTCGAGTGGCCGGCACTGCCCGCCCACCAGGGCCGCCGTCCGGAACGCGAGGTCCTCCGGCTCGGCCTAAGACCAAGCACGTGGGGCTCCGCGGCGCTGGCTAGGTTCGTCCCGCGGGCTGCCGGCCTGCGCCGGGCACCTCGGCGCCGGGCAACATCGCGCCTCGGCTCATGGATTCGCCATCCACATCGCGGTCCAGGCCGGTGTCGGGGTCGGTTCCGGACGACGGCCGCGCGGCCAGGAACTCGCGCCGGCCCGGGCCCACGGCCTTGACCACGGCGACGGCGATGGCCGTCGTCACCGGAATGGCCAGGACCAGACCAATGGATCCGACCAGCGTGCGGACGACCTCCTCGGCCAGTTCCCCGCTGGTGAACGTGTCCAGCAACGGACGGTCATAGAGGCTGACGAGGATCAACACGGGCAGCGCCGCGCCCGCATAGGCGAAGGCGATCGTGTAGACCGTGGACGCGATGTGGTCGCGCCCGATGCGCATCGCGGACGTGAACAGACCCTGCGCCGAGGTGTGCGGCGACGCCTCGGCCAGTTCCCACACCGCCGACGACTGCGTGATGGTCACGTCGTTGAGCACGCCCAGCCCGGCGACCAGCAGACCGCAGAGGATCACGCCGGACAGGCTCAGTTCGGGCACCTGGTTGATCAGGGTGTACGCGTTTTCGTCGCCCACTCCGGTGAGGTAGGCGGCATCGGTGGCCCACGCGGCCAGCAGCGCCGTCACCAGCAGGCCGAAGAGCGTGCCGAGCAGTGCCGTCGTCGTCCGGGCCGTGAAGCCGTGGGCGAAGTACAGCACCGAGATCATGATGACGGACGACCCGACAAGGCCGACCAGGAGCGGCGGCTTGCCCTCCACGAGGGCGGGCAGGATGAACCCCGCGAGCACCGCGTAGGCTCCCGCCAGGCCGAGCAGCGCGCGGAAGCCCCGCCACCGCGCGACCGCGCACACGACGACGGCGTAAGCGGCGGCCAGCAGCAGAATCGGAGCCGTGCGCACGAAATCCACAAACACGTAGGGCGCCGCCGACCCGGTGACCGCGCCGCGGAGGTCGAGGTAACGAACGGTGTCGCCCGGGTGGACCCCGCTGGAGGCCACGATCTCGGGCGGCACCTCGACGGGCACGGCGCCGCCCCCCGATTCGGGGAGCACGTAGGAGACGTCGCAGAGTTGCGCGGTTCCGCCGGCCTCGGCCGTCGCCCCGGCCGAGGGGCACTCCTCTGTGACGGTCTTCTGCACGGTCCCGGTCACGAACTCGACGCCGGCCGCCGCCGAGTAGGGGTCCCCGAGTGACACGCGGTCCGCGGCGGCACCGGGCCAGAGCGCGATCACGCCTGCGCCCGTGAGGACGGCCAGGGGCAGCAGGATGGCCGCCAGGATGATCGTGGCGCGGCGGCGCCGCAATGGATCGACCGCGGGCCGACCGTCGTGTTGGTGGCTGTGGCTGTGGCCCAAGCGATTCCTTCCGCGGCGTGGGCCGCGCCCGGTCGGGCGCGGCCACACCATCCTACGAGGCACGAGTGGCCCCGCGGGGACGCAGGCGGTGGCGACGAATCAGGCGGTGGCGACGATGTGCGTCGTCGTCACGACCGTGGTCTGGCCCGCGGCGATCAGCGAATCAACGAGGTCCGCGAGGGGAAGCATCGCGTCGTCCACCTCGAGCTTCACTGGGTATTGGTGCACCAGCATCGCCAGCAAACCCGAGAGCGCCTCGCGCGCCTCGGCGTCGGACAGGGACGGGTCCCACCCCATCAGGACGTCCGCGGGGGCGTCGATGCGGTCGGGCTCGTAGCTGATCGCGAAGGAGAGGATCTTCCCGCCCAATTCGCGGGGCTTGTCCCTCAGCACGACGGCGCCCTTCGCTCCCGTCGGTTCCCCCAGCAGCATGGTCTGCGCTCGGCCGAGCGTCATCTCGGCGCGGTCCCAGCCGTGGACGGCGTTGTAGAAGTCGGCGACCAGCTGGGTGAGCTCGACCGAACCCGTCGCGGACTCCTCCAAGGTGAGCCCCTCGTCGTCGAACACGGGAAGCCGCAGCCCGCCGGGCTCGACGACGACGGCGCGGGAACGCTGCAGTGGCTGCTGCCCAACCGACGCGGCGAAGGCAGCCGCGGCCTCCGCCTCCGCGCCCTCGGCCGTGTAGCGGGACTTCAGCGCGGACGCGCCGGACGGGGCGGGCTCGAGGCGCAGGCGGCGGAGCAGCTCCGTCGCCACGCCCTGTCGCCGGTGGTCCTTCGCGACCTCGGCGAAGAACCAGAGCCGGTCCGGATGCAGCGAGGACTCGAAGACGGTCGCCGCGGCGACGGGCACGCCGTCGTCCTCGGCGACCAGGGTGCGGGCCCACGGGTCGTCCGTCGAGGGACGCAGCATGGTGCGGTCGAGGTGCGCCTGCGGCGTGGACGGATCGCCCCAGATCTGCAGGAGGGCCAGGTCGTCGCCGTCTTGCCACGGTCGGAAGTTCAGGGTGTTCATCGTGCTCCTGTCGGAAGGGATCACGGGCCTAGGCGCCCAGCAGCCGGGCGGCGAGATAGGACTTGACCTGGTCCAGGGAGACGCGCTCCTGGCCCATGGTGTCCCGCTCGCGGATGGTGACCGCGTGGTCCTCCAAGGTGTCGAAGTCGACCGTGATGCAGAACGGCGTGCCGATCTCGTCCTGGCGGCGGTAGCGCCGGCCGATGGCCCCGGCGTCGTCGAAGTCGATGTTCCAGTGCTTGCGCAGGTCGGCCGCGAGGGCCTTGGCCTTGGGCGAGAGCTCCTCGTTGCGGCTCAGCGGCAGCACGGCGGCCTTGACCGGGGCGAGGCGCGGATCCAGGCGCAGCACGGTGCGCTTGTCGACCCCGCCCTTGGCGTTGGGCGCCTCGTCCTCGGTGTACGCGTCGACGAGGAAGGCCATCATGGACCGGGTCAGGCCGAACGACGGCTCGATCACGTAGGGGGTGAAGCGCTCCCCGTTGGCCTGGTTGAAGTAGCTGAGGTCGGTGCCGGAGCCCTTGGTGTGCGACGAGAGGTCGTAGTCGGTGCGGTTGGCGACGCCCATCAGCTCGCCCCACTCCGAGCCCTGGAAGCCGAAGCGGTACTCGAAGTCGATGGTGCCGGCGGAATAGT
The DNA here is from genome assembly GCF_041877255.1 of Arthrobacter halodurans. NCBI lineage: Bacteria > Bacillati > Actinomycetota > Actinomycetes > Micrococcales > Micrococcaceae > Arthrobacter > Arthrobacter halodurans. Next base: position 137,651 of record NZ_JBHDLJ010000009.1, on the reverse strand, counting down.
GCGCGCGCTCGTCCTCGGGGACGTCGAAGCGGCGCATGTTCTCCGGGTTGATGCCCAGGTCCAGGAACCACTCCCAGCAGATCTCCACCCAGTCCTTGAACCAGTGGTCCGCGTCCTCGGGGGCGGTGAAGAACTCGATCTCCATCTGCTCGAACTCGCGGGTGCGGAAGATGAAGTTGCCCGGCGTGATCTCGTTGCGGAAGGCCTTGCCGATCTGCCCGATGCCGAACGGCGGCTTCTTCCGCGAGACCGTCAGGACGTTGTTGAAGTTCACGAAGATGCCCTGCGCGGTCTCCGGGCGCAGGAAGTGCAGCCCGGCCTCGTTGTCCACGGGACCGAGGAAGGTCTTGACCAGGCCGGAAAACAGCTGCGGCTCGGTGAACTGCCCCTTGGTGCCGCAGTCGGGGCAGGCGATCTCGCTCATGCCGTCCCGGGGCTCGCGGCCCTTCTTGGCCTGGAACGCCTCGACGAGGTGGTCCTGGCGGTGGCGCTTGTGGCAGGACGTGCACTCGACCAGGGGATCGGTGAATGTCGCGACGTGGCCCGAGGCCTCCCAGACGGCCTTGGGAAGGATGATGGAGGAGTCCAGGCCGACCATGTCCTCGCGGCCGCGGACGAACGCCTGCCACCACTCGCGCTTGATGTTCTCCTTGAGCTCGGTGCCCAGCGGCCCGTAGTCCCAGGCGGAGCGGGAGCCGCCGTAGATCTCACCCGCCTGGAAGACGAACCCGCGCCGCTTGGCGAGGGAGATGACCTGGTCGAGCTTGGACTGGGGCGCCATAGAAAAAACTCCAAAGGTTCACGTGGCCGCTGGTTGCGGTCCGTAACGGGGGGATCGATACCGCCCCAGCCTAGCGCGGCGGCGGATGCGTGGCCGCATCGCGCGGGGGCACGGGACCGCTCAATGGCCGCCCGGACCCCGCCGCGGCCGCGGGGTGCCGCCGGGCTGCCACGAGGCAACCAGCACCGCGAGCAGCGTGATGAGGGTGCCCACGACCTCGGGGGCGGCAACGCGTTCGGGGGCCAGGACGAGGTCCAGCAGCAGCGACCCGAGCAGTTGGCCGGTCACCAGTCCGATCCCGAGCAGGAGCGAGCCGAGCCGCGGCACCAGCGTGACGCCGACGACGACGAACATGATGCCCAGCGGACCGCCGAGGACGTGCCACCACGCCGGCCCTTGCTCCGGCACGACGCCGGGGGCGCCCAGCGCCACGCCGGCGCCGCACGCCGCGAGGAGGCCCAGCACGCCCGCGACGTAGTTCACGGCGATGGCGGTGGACGTCGCGCCGTAGGCGATCCCGGCCCGGGAGTTCATGGACTGCTGGAAGCTGACGAACAGGCCCGCCGCGGCGGCGACGGCCAGCCCCCACCACGCGGACGGGTCGTCCCGGGCGCGGAGCCCCGTGCCGGCGGCGGCGACCGCGGCGCCGACGATCAGGAGTCCGGCGCCGGCCAGCCGCTGGCGGGTCATGCGCCGCCGCCCGGCCGGGCTGAACCCCACGACGTCGATGGCGATGCTGCCCAGCGTGCGCGTCGCGACCACGGCGACCGCGAAGAGGGCCAGCCCGATCGTGCCCACGCTGAGTGCCTGGGCCACGATGTAGAACGCCCCCACCAGGCCGGACAGCAGGAACCAGCGCGGGACGCTGCGTTCCTTCCAGACGGCGGGGACCCGGGCCCAGCCGCGACGCCCGGACGGGAGCGCCACGCTGGCGAGCAGCACGATTCCGAGCGCCGCGCCCTGGCTCAGGAGGGCCGCGGCGAGCACGCTCCCCATCGACGCCGCGGCCGCGGCGGTGACGAGCGCCTGGACCGGCATGAGGATCCCGGCCCCCGCGGCGACGAGCAGCGGAACCGCCGTCGGTGCGGGTGGGCGCTGGGTCACGGTTCTCCTCTGCTCGGCTCGGTCCCAGCTTGCCAGACCGCGGGGCCCGCGCATTCGCGTCCGGGGGCCTGCTGCCGGATGATGGAGCCATGAGCACCCCCGAACCGATGACCCTGCAGATCCGCGACGACACCATCCGCCTGGGACAGCTGCTCAAGCTGGCGTCCCTGGCCGAGGACGGCTTCCACGCCAAGGAAATGATCGAGAACGGGATCGTCAAGGTCAACGGGGAGATCGAGACGCGGCGCGGCCGCCAGGTCCGGCCCGGCGACACGGTCGAGGTCAACGGCGAAACGGTGGCCGTCGAGTCCTCCGCGTCCTAACTCACGCGTCCCAGCAGGCAGCGAGGATCCCGCGGGCGTCGTCGAGGCTCATCCCCGCGCCCCGGGCGGCGGCGGCGAACGCGCGGGCCTCGGCCAGCGTCGGGACGGCGGTGGCGTGGCCCGGGTTCACCCGGGTGCCGGCGGCCCGTCCCGTGCGGATCATGCCGCACGCCTCGAGTTCGCGGTAGGCCTTGGCGACCGTGCCGACGGCGACGCGCAGGTCGGCGGCGAGCTGCCGCACCGGCGGCAGGCGGGTCTCCGCCGGGAGCTCGCCTCCCTGGATGAGCGCGGCGAGCTGCGAGCGGATCTGTTCGGTGGGCGGCACCGGGGCGCCCGGATCGACGGTGATCACGGCGTTCCGGCGGTCACGGCACGGCGGGCGCCGCGGCGGCTCCCGCGCCCGCGGCCGCCCGCGCCAGCGCGGCCAGTCGCCGGAGGGCGGCCACGCCGAGCACGACGGCGGCCAGGAGCAGCAGGGCCCCGGCCCACCCGGTCGCCGCGCCGATGACGGCCCACGGCCCCTCGGTGACGAAGTCCGGCACCGCGTCGCCGATCCGGTCCCCCACCTCGAACCCCACGCGGTCCCCGGCCCGGCGCAGCGGTCCGAAGGCCATCAGCAGCACCAGCGCGAGTTGGAGCGCAAGGAACGCCGCGCTGACGAGCGCCAGGAGATGGCCCTCGAGCATCCGCCGCGTGTCGTCGAACCCCGCGAGCGCGGGATCCAGCGGGCGGGCGCGCGCGGCCACGGCGCGCAGGGCCATCAGGAGGAGGACGCCGGCCAGTGCGGCGACGGCCAGCACGGGCAGCCCGTAGTACCAGCCGGGGAACGGCCCCGCGGCGCCCGTCCCGTAGTGGAGCTCGGTGACGAACCCGGCGTCGTCCGTGGTCCATGCGGAGATGCCCACGCGGGGGAACTGCCGGCGCCGGCCGGTCTCGTCCGGGGTCGAGACCGCGCCGAACAGGAGCACCGCGGCGGCCAGGAGGGCACCGAGCAGCGCGGGAAGGACGAAGGCCCACGCCGGCCCGTGCGCCCGCGCCGTCCGGACCTCCAGGCGCGCGCTGCGCGGCCCCGGCTGGATTCCGTGCACCGTTCGGGTCGCCCACAGCGACGCCGCGGCGTGCACGGCGGCCCAGGCCAGCCACATCAGCGACGGCGCCACGAGCAGCGGCAGCCCCACGAGGCTGGGCCACGCGGCCTGCGCGGCGACGCAGAGGGCCCCGGCGGCGACGGCGGCGGCCACCGCGGACGCGTGCCGCACGGCGTCGGCCCGCAGCGCCGCCGCCGCCTCGGCCCGGCCCGCGGATCCGACGCCGGCCGGCGCGCCGCGCGGCGCCTCCACGGGCGAGGGGATGGCGCGGGACACCAGGACGCCGAGACCCACGAAGATCCCCAGAACCACCAGGAACACGCCACCGATGACCGCCATGTCGAGCCGCCTTTCCGTCCGTTTGTATCAACAGGACAAGACAAGACCCTGCGGACGCTTGTGTCAAGTGGACGCTACAAAAGACCGGTCGTGCCGCGGTCGGTCCCTGCGGACTGGTGCCGCGTCAGGACGCGAGGACCGTGCCCCGCAGGAATTCGCTGACGTGGCCCATCTCAGCCTGGGTGATCGAGTGCTGCAGGCCCGCGTAGAGCATCTTGGTGAGATCGGTGTGCTCCGTCGCCCACTCGTGCGTGTACTGGATCTTGTCCGGGGTGATGACCTGGTCCTCCTGCCCGCGGCCCCAGAACAGGGGCGGCCGCGCGGCGCGGGTTCCGGCGTCGTCGAAGAAGGGGTCGCCGTCGTCGGGGACGGCGAACCCGGACAGTCCGACGACGGCGGCCACGTCCCGGGGCCGGTGGCGCAGCGCGCTCGTCGCGACGGCCATCCCCATCGAGAAGCCCAGCAGGGTCACCGAGGAGTGGTTGCCCCGGACGGTGTCCAGCCACGCCCAGACGTCGGCGACGGAGCGCGTGACCCGGTCGACCGAGAAGTCCGGCTCGTGCATCAGCGGGAACCACGTGAAGCCCGGGCCCAGCGCCCGCGGCGCGCGGACGGAGGCGATCGTGAACTCGGCCGGCAGCAGGGGGGCGAGGCCGAGCAGATCCAGCTCGTGCGAGAGGTAGCCGTGGAAGGCCACGAGCAGCGGGGTGCCCGCGCGCTCCTCCTCCGGCTTGGACCAGGCGACGACGGGTTTCCAGGTGGTTTCGGTCATGGCACCATTCAACCAGCCCCGCAGGCCGCGGCGCGCGGCCGCCGCGGGGCCGCCAGCGCCCAGCCCGGGAGTCCCTAGTCCAGGAAGCCGTCCCGCAGTTCCGCGTCCAGCTGCCCGATGTCCGTCAGGAAGCCGTCGTGTCCGATGGGAGAGGTGATGTACCGGACCGCGGTCCGGCCGGGCAGGGACCGTGCCAGCCGCTCGGACTGCTCGGGCCAGTACAGGCGGTCGCTGTCCACGGCGGCGACCATGAACCGCACCCCGGCGAGCCGCCCGAGCGCGGACCGCACCCCGCCGCGGCCGCGGCCGACGTCGTGGCTCATGAGCGCCTCCGTCAGCGCCAGGTAGCTGTTGGCGTCGAAGCGGCCGACCAGCTTCGAGGCCTGGTGGTCCAGGTAACTCTCCACCTGGTAGCGCCCGCGGTCGAACGTCGCCGAGCCGAGCGGGAGTTCGGACCCCTGCGGCGACCGCCCGAACCGCACGTCCAGCTCCGGCTCGGAGCGGTACGTGATGTGCGCGAGCCGCCGGGCCAGACCCAGTCCGGCCACGGGGCCCGGCCCGGCGGCGTAGTAGTCGCCCCCCGCGAAGTCCGGATCGAGCCGGATGGCCTCCGTCTGGATGCGCGCGAAGGCGATCTGCTCGGCGCTGGACGCGGCCGTGGCCGCGACGACGACGCAGCGCGCGACGCGGTCCGGGTACTCGGCGGCCCACTCCAGGGCGCGCGCGCCGCCGAGCGAGCCGCCGAGCACCGTGTGCCAACGGTCGATGCCCAGCGCGTCGGCCAGCCGCGCCTCGGCGCGGACGGAATCGCGGACGGTCGTGAACGGGAACCGCGAACCCCAGGGCCTGCCGTCCGGATCCGGGCTGGACGGCCCGGTGGTCCCGTAGCAGCCGCCGACCATGTTGGCCGCGACAACGAAGAAGCGGTCGGTGTCGATGGTGCGGCCGGGACCGACGAAGCCGTCCCACCATCCCGGCTCCGCGCCCTCGCCGCGGGCCACGTGCGTGTCGCCGGTCAGCGCGTGGTGGAGCAGCACGGCGTTGGAGGCGTCGGCGTCGAGCCGGCCCCACGTCTCGTAGCCCACGTCGAGGAACGGCAGCGAGCCGCCGGTCTCGAAACGGAACGGGCCCGTCCGCAGGGTGCGCAGGACACCGTCCCGCCCGGGCCCCGCGGCGTCCGTCCGGGTCAGGCGCTGGGATGCGGTGCCGAAGTCGATGCTCACTTCACCGCCTGGAGGTCGGTGGCGCCGGTGCGCACGGCGTCGAATCCCGCGGCCAGGTCGGCGATGATGTCGTCGATGTGCTCGATCCCGACCGCCAGCCGCACCAGGCCCGGGGTGACCCCGGCGGCACGCTGCTCGGCCTCCGCGAGCTGGGAATGGGTCGTCGAGGCCGGGTGGATCACGAGCGAGCGGACGTCGCCGACGTTGGCCACGTGGGAGTGCAGCACGAGCGCGTCGACGAAGGCCTGCCCCGCCTCCTTGCCGCCGGCGATCTCGAAGGACACGATCGCCCCCGTGCCGCGCGGTCCGTACCGGCGGCCGCGCTCGAACCAGGGGCTGGACGGGAGTCCCGCGTAGACGACGGACCCGACCTGCTCCTGGGTCTCGAGCCACTCGGCGACGGCCTGCGCGTTGGAGACGTGGCGCTCCATGCGCAGGCTGAGCGTCTCCAGTCCCTGGGCGATGAGGAACGCGTTGAGCGGCGCGACGGCGGATCCGAGGTCGCGCAGGAGCTGTACGCGCGCCTTGAGGACAAACGCCAGGTTCGCGCCGAGCAGCCCGCCGACCCCGAGGTCCCGCGCGAAGACCAGCCCGTTGTAGGACTCGTCCGGCGTGTTGAAGCCGGGGAACCGCTGCGGGTCCGCCGCGAAGTCGAAGTTCCCGGAGTCCACGATGACGCCGGCCATGGCCGTGCCGTGCCCGCCGAGGTACTTGGTGGCCGAGTGGACGACGATGTCCGCGCCCCACTCGATCGGGCGGATCAGGAACGGCGTGGACAGCGTGTTGTCGACGATCAGCGGCACGCCGACCTCGTGGGCGACGGCGCTGACGCCCTCAATGTCGAGCACGTCCTGGCGCGGGTTGGCGACGACCTCGCCGAAGAACGCCTTGGTGTTCGGGCGCGCGGCCGCGCGCCACTGGTCGAGGTCGTCCGGGTCGGCCACGAACGTCACCTCGATCCCGAGCTTGCGCAGGGTGTGCTTGAAGAGGTTCTGCGTGCCCCCGTAAAGGCTGGGGCTGGCGACCACGTGGTCCCCGGACTCGGCGACGTTGAGGATGGAGTATGTCGTCGCCGCCTGGCCGGAGGACAGCAGCAGCGCGCCGACGCCCCCCTCGAGGTCGGCGATGCGGGTCTCCACGGCCTCCTGCGTGGGGTTGCCGATGCGGGTGTAGATCGGCGCGAGCTCCTGGAGGGCGAACCGGGCCGCCGCGCTCTCGGCGCTCGGGAAGACGAACGACGTCGTCTGGTAGATCGGGAGGGCCCGGGCGCCCGTCGCCTCGTCGGGCGTCTGCCCGGAATGGATCTGTCGCGTCTCAAAGGACCAGTTGCTGGACATCGTGGTGCTCCCCTTCGTCGGAGGGGCCGTCCCCTGCGGCGGGCCCACCGGACGGTGGCGCCGCCGGAAACGACCCGCGCTTGCCCCACGCCCTTCGCGGCGCGGAGCCAGGTCCTCACCCGGGGCACCCCACCGCGAGTGGAGGGTTGCCGGCCAGCAAACCGGGGTTTCGCGCTGGCACTCATGACCTACCACCAGTCTACGGACGGTCGCGCGGGCGGCAAGATCCGCGGCCGTTTTGTGACGCCGGAGGTACGCATTTCGCCTTCCGCCCGCTGTCAGGCGCGTATTAGGGGAGCCTAAGTCGAGACCCACCTCACAAAGTGCCATCATGGGCACATGATGAGGTTGGACCATGTTTCTTACGCTTGCGGACCTGATGGGCTGGCGGCCACGGCCGGGCGCATCGCAGACATGTTGGGGATCGAGTCCGTCAAGGGCGGCGTCCATCCCCGTTTCGGCACGCGGAATGTGATTTTCCCGCTGCTGAACGACCAGTACCTGGAGGTGGTGGAGGTGCTGAATCACCCGGCGTCGGACAAGGCGCCCTTCGGGCAGGCCGTGCGCGCCCGCTCCGAGATGGGCGGCGGCTGGATGGGCTGGTGCGTCGCCGTCGACGATCTGGCGCCCTTCGAGGAGCGGCTGGGCCGCTCCTCCGTGCCGGGCAACCGGAAGTTCCCGGACGGCCAGGAACTGACGTGGCAGCAGATCGGCATTAAGGGCCTGATCTCCGACCCGCAGGTCCCCTACATGCTGCGCTGGGACGACGGCACAGAGGACCTCCACCCGTCCAAGGCCCTGGCCCCGCAGGGGCGGATCTCCAAGATCACGATCGCGGGCTCCCGGGAGCGCGTCCGCGAATGGCTCGGCACCCCCGAGCAGAGCCCGCTGGAGGGCGTCGAGGTGGAGTGGCAGGCGCCCAACGGAACTCCCGGCATCATGTCCGTCACCTTCGACACCCCCCACGGAGCGGTGACGGTCTAGCGCCGTCGCGGTCCGGCGGTCGGGTCCGGGCCTAGGTCCCCAACCCGATCGCCGGACCGAGGAGCGAGTATCCGACGAATCCCGCGGTGTCCAGCAGCGCGTGGGCGATCACCAGCGGCATGACGCGCTTGTAGCGCAGGTACAGCCAGCCGAACACCAGGCCCATGAGCACGTTCCCGACGAACGGCCCGAACCCCTGGTACAGGTGGTAGCTGCCGCGCAGCAGGGCGGAGGCGAGCAGGATCGGCCACACGCCCCAGCCGAGCCGCCGCAGGCGGTCGAACAGGTAGCCGACGACGATGACCTCCTCCACGACGCCGTGGCGCACCGCGGACAGGGCCAGGACGGGCACGGTCCACCAGTACGGCTCGAGCGCGGCCGGGACGATCGCCGTGGTCACCCCGAGGGAGCGGCCGACGGCGTACATGGCCAGCGTGCCCAGCCCGATCCCGACGAAGAGCGCGACCCCCCACCCGAGGTCGGCCCAGGGCCTGCGCAGGTCGAACCCCATGCGCCGGAAGCCGTTGGCGCCCGCGTGCGCGAAGAGGAAGAACACCAGCGCCACCGGCACCAGGGCGAAGACGATGTCGAGCAGCTGGTACGTCAGGTCGAAATACGGGCGCTCGCTGAGGCTGTTGTTCATGCTGGTCGTCTGGTCCGCCAGCGGGGCGCGACTGAGCTTGTCCATGAGGCTGACCACGGCGTAGACCGCGGACTGCCCGAGCGAGAGGCCGAGGACGATGAGGAGCTCCACTTTCAGCCGCCGGTGGTCCTTCGTCGGGCCGCCGGTTCCGGTCTGCCGCGGGTCGTTGCGCACTCGGTCCATGACCCGATCCTAGCGATGCGGCGGCTCAGCCGCCGTGCCGGACACCCGCCCGCCAGACCGCGCCGGTCAGCGGCATCCCGGGGCGGTACGCCAGATGGGTCGCGGACGGCGCGTTGAGCAGCTGGAGGTCGGCGCGCTTGCCCACCTCGAGCGACCCGACGCTGTCCTGCACGCCCAGGGCCAAAGCGCCGCCGAACGTGGCCGCCCGCACGGCCTCGTCCACCGTCAGCCGCATCTGCAGGACGGCCGTCGCGACGCAGAAGTTCATCGACGTCGTGTAGCTGGTGCCCGGGTTGCAGTTGGAGGCCAGCGCGATCTCCACCCCCGCGTCGACGAGCCGTCGCCCCGGCGCGAGCGGCTGCCGCGTGGAGAGGTCGCAGGCGGGCAGGCAGGTGGCCACGGTGCCGCGCGCGCCGCGCGCCGCGGCGGGGTCCCAGCCGGACCAGCTGCCGGCGAGCGCGGCGACGTCGTCGTCGTCCAGGTGGTTCACGTGGTCCACGCTGGCGGCGCCGAACTCGACCGCCAGCCGCACCCCCGGCCCCGGTCCCAGCTGGTTCCCGTGGACGCGCAGTCCCAGGCCCGCCCGCCGGCAGGCGTCGAGGACGCGCCGGGACTGCTCCTCCGTGAAGGCCCCCCGCTCGCAGAAGACGTCGGCCCAGCTCACGTACGGGAGGACGGCGGCGAGCATCCCGCCGCAGACGAGGTCGGTGTACTCGTCTGCGTCGGCCCTGGCGGGGACCAGATGCGCTCCGAGATAGGTGACCTGGTCGGCGACCGTGGACGCGATCCGCGCGTGCCGGGACTCCTCCTCCACGCTCAGGCCGTAGCCGGTCTTGGTCTCCAGGTACGTGGTGCCGCCGGCGACGGCCTCGGCCACGCGCCCCAGCAGCAGGCGGGTGAGCTCGTAGTCGCCCGCCGCGCGGGTCGCGTCCGTGGTGACGGCGATGCCCCCCGCGGCGTATTCCCGCCCCGCCATCCTGGCCTCGAACTCGGCGCTCCGGTCCCCGGCGAAGACCAGGTGCGTGTGCGAGTCCACCCACCCCGGCAGCGCGGCCCGGCCGGCGGCGTCGTAGGCCTCGTCGGCCGCCGGGGCGGCCGCGGCCGGGCCGATCCAGGCGATCCGGTCGCCGTCGAGCACGACGGCGGCGTCCGCCAGGACGCGGCGCTCCGGATCCTGGGTGGTCAGCTCGGCGATGTTGGTGATCAGCGTGGCACTCATGCGAACTCCGGATGTTCGGCCAGGAAGGCGCGGTAGAGCCCGGCGGGATCGCCGAGGCCGGCGTGGATGCCGTCGCGCGCCACCTCGACGCCGTTGACGACGACGGAGGCGACGTCGGACGCCGTCGCGGTCAGCGGGAGTTGCGCGGGGCGGGATCCGGCGGTCCGGAGGCTCCCGGAGCGCACCGCGACGCGGTCGCCGTTCCCGGGCAGGCCGAGGCTGCGCAGTCCGCCGCCGCGGGACGCGGCGACGAGCTCGCCCGGCGAGAAGCGCCCGCGCACGCCGCTGCGCAGCCGCTCCCCGTGCTCGAGCGCACGCATCTCCAGGAACGGGTCCACGACCGCGTGCTGGTCCGTGCCCAGCGCCAGGCCGGCGCCGGCATCGGCAAGCTCGCGCGCCGGGCCGATCCCGTCCGCGAGGTCGGCCTCCGTGGTGGGGCACATGACGACCGTCGCGCCGGCGTCGCCGAGCAGGGCGATGTCGGCGCCGGTCAGGTGCGTCGCGTGGACCGCCGAGAGCCGGTTCGTGAGCAGGCCGTGGCGGTGGAGCAGCGCGGCCGGCGTCGCCCCGTGGGCGGCCAGGCACGCCGCGTTCTCCGCGGGCTGCTCCGAGAGGTGCACGTGCAGCGGCACCGCGGGATCCAGGCCGGCCGCGATCGCGTCCAGGTCCCGCGGCGGGACGGCGCGGACCGAGTGGATGGCCGCGCCGAGGCCCACCAGGCCGCGGCCGCCGTCCTCCTCGGCGAGCGCCGCGCGCAGCCCGCCCAGGCGCTCCAGCCAGGCCGGCGCGCCGCCGTCGCTGAAGCGGAGCTGCGTCTCGTCCAGGGGCACCGGGCGGCCCGCGGCGTCGAGGCCCCCGTCCACGTAGCACGCGTCCAGCAGCACCAGGCGGATGCCCGCGGCGACGGCGGCGCGGGCCAGCGCCCGCTCCATCGCGTGGTCCGCGTACGGCTTCCCGCCCGGCGCGTGGTGCAGGTAGTGGAACTCGCCGACCGCGGTCCACCCGCTGACCGCCATCTCGGCGAAGACCGCCGTCGCCAGCCGCCCGTAGGACTCGGGGGTCAGGGCCGACGCGGCCGCGTACATCTGGTCGCGCCAGGTCCAAAACGTCCCGGCGCCGCCCGCGGCGCCGCCGTGCGTGCGCCCGCGCAGGATGCGGTGGAACGCGTGGGAATGCGCGTTGACCGGACCGGGGAGGTCCACCGTGCCGGCGGCGTTCACAGGAGGTCCTCCAGCGCGTCCGCGAGCGCCGCCGTCCCGGCGGCGGCGTCGTCGTCCTCCACGTGCTCCTCGGGCGAGTGGCTGATGCCCGAGGGGTTGCGGACGAAAAGCATGCCGGTGGGCACGACGCCGGCCAGCACTCCCGCGTCGTGCCCGGCGCCGGTGGCCAGCGCGGGGGCGCCGGGGACGGTGCGGGCCACGGACCGCGCCAGGGAACGGCCCAGGGCGTCGTCGAAGTGGACGGTGCCGGAGTAGGACTCCTCGACGAGCGAGACCGTGCAGCCCTCGAACGCGGCGATCTTCTGCGCCTGCCCGTGGATGGTCTCCACGACGGCGGCGGTGGTCGCGTCGTCGGGGTGGCGGACGTCCAGCCACAGGTCCACCCGCGAGGCGATGACGTTCGTCCCCCCGGGGACGGGCTCGAGCCGGCCGACCGTGGCGCGCGCGTCCGGGCGGGCCGCGGCGACCTTGCGGACGGCGAGGACCATCTGCGCGGCCGCCACCATGGGGTCGGCCCGGTCCTCCATCAGCGTGGTGCCCGCGTGGTTGCCCTGCCCGTGGACGCTCAGCCGCCAGCGCCCGTGCCCGAGCACGGAGGAGGCGACGGCCAGCGCGGGACCGCGGCCGGCGGCGTCGGTGAACTCCTCGGTGTTGAGCCCGCGGCCCTGCTCCACGTGCAGCTCCACGAAGTCGCCGATGAGCGCGAGGGTCTCCCCGTCCCGGCCCATGCGCTCCGGGTCCAGCCCGTGGGCGCGGGAAACGTCCGCGAAGGTGTTGCCGTCCGCGTCGCGCAGGCCGAGCGCCTGGGCGGGGTCGATGGCCCCGGCCAGCAGGCGGGAGCCCAGGCAGGCGACGCCGAAGCGCGAGCCCTCCTCCTCGGGGAAGACCGCGACGGCGAGCGCGCGGTTGCGCCGCAGGTCGCCCGCGGCCTCGCGGGCGCGGAGCCGGTCGACGGCGGCGAGGGCCGACGCCACGCCGAGCGGCCCGTCGAACGCGCCGCCCCCGGGGACGGAGTCCAAGTGGGACCCGGTGACCAGGGCGCCGCGGCGCCCCGCGCCCGGGAGGTCCCACCAGGCCCACAGGATCCCGTTGCGGTCCTGCTCGACCTCCAGTCCGCGGGACACCGCCTCGGCGAGGAACCATTCGCGGAGTTCCAGTTCGGGGGTCGAGTAGACCGGGCGGGTGTAGCCGCCGCGGCGAGCGTCGCGGCCGGTGCCGTCGATCGCGGCCAGCAGGGAGGTGACGTCGGCCATGCCCTACTCCGCCATCGGGATGCGGACGCCGCGCTCGCGCGCCACGTCGGCGGCGCGCTCGTAGCCGGCGTCGACGTGGCGGATGACGCCCATCCCGGGGTCGTTGGTGAGCAGCGCCTCGAGCTTCGCGGCGGCGAGTTCGGTGCCGTCCGCGACGCAGACCTGGCCGGCGTGGATCGAGCGGCCGATCCCGACGCCGCCGCCGTGGTGGATGGACACCCACGTGGCCCCCGAGCTGGCGGCGGTGAGCGCGTTCAGCAGCGGCCAGTCGGCGACGGCGTCCGAGCCGTCCCTCATGGCCTCGGTCTCGCGGTAGGGGGAGGCAACGGAGCCGGAGTCGAGGTGGTCGCGCCCGATCACGATCGGCGCAGACACCCGGCCCTCGGCGACGAGGCGGTTGAACAGCAGGCCCGCCCGCTGGCGTTCGCCGTAGCCGAGCCAGCAGATGCGCGCGGGCAGCCCCTCGAACTCGACGTGCTCGGCAGCGGCGTCGATCCACCGGTGCAGGTGCGCGTTGTCCGGGAAGAGCTCCTTGATGGCGGCGTCGGTGACGCGGATGTCCTCCGGATCGCCGGACAGGGCCACCCAGCGGAAGGGGCCCATGCCCTCGCAGAAGAGCGGGCGGATGTAGGCCGGGACGAAGCCGGGAAACTCGAACGCGCGGGAGTAGCCGCCCTGCCGGGCCTCGTCGCGGATGGAGTTGCCGTAGTCGAAGACCTCGGCGCCGGCATCCAGGAAGCCGACCATCGCCTCGACGTGGCGGGCCATGGAGGCCTGGGCCTTCTTGGTGAAGCCCGCGGGGTCCGCGCGGGCCTCGGCATCCCACTGGTCGATCGCGTACTCGGAGGGCAGGTAGGACAGCGGGTCGTGCGCGGACGTCTGGTCCGTGACGATGTCGACGGCCAGCTCGCCCGCCAGGTGGCGGCGCAGCAGCTCCGGGAAGACGTCGGCGGCGTTCCCGACGAAGCCGACCGACAGCGCGCGCCGCTCCGCCTGGGCGGCCGACACCTTGGCGACGGCCGCGTCCAGGTCCGTTTCGACGTCGTCCAGGTAGCGCTTGCCCAGGCGGCGGCGCAGGCGGTCCTCGGAGACGTCGACGACGAGGACGGCGCCACCGTTGAGGGTCACCGCGAGCGGCTGGGCCCCGCCCATGCCGCCGCAGCCCCCGGTGAGCGTGAGCGTCCCGGCCAGCGTGCCGTGTTCCCCGCCGAGCTTGCGGGCAATGGCCGCGAACGTCTCGTAGGTGCCCTGCAGGATGCCCTGCGTGCCGATGTAGATCCAGGACCCGGCGGTCATCTGGCCGTACATCATCAGGCCCTCGGCCTCCAGCTTGCGGAACTCGGGCCAGGTGGCCCAGTCCCCCACCAGGTTGGAGTTGGCGATGAGCACCCGGGGCGCCCAGCGGTTGGTGCGGAAGACGCCGACGGGCTTGCCGGACTGGACCAGCAGCGTCTCGTCGTCCTCGAGGTCCCTCAGCGTCCTGACGATCGCGTCGTAGGCCTCCCAGCTGCGGGCCGCGCGGCCCGTGCCGCCGTAGACCACCAGGTCCTCGGGCCGCTCCGCGACCTCCGGGTCGAGGTTGTTCATGAGCATGCGCAGCGGCGCCTCGGTCTGCCAGCTCTTGGCGGTCAGCTCCGTGCCGCGCGGCGCGCGGATCGTCCGCGAGGGATCGTGTTGGGTGAAGCTCATGGCGGGGGCCTTTCCGTTCCTGGTGGGCGGGGTGTTCGGGGCGGGGTGTTCGGGCGGGGGGGGTTTCAGGCGGTGGCGAAGAGCGCGGCGGCGCGGGCCGAGACCAGATCGCCGAGCCGCGCGGCGGCCCGGTCGTCGGTCCGGTAGCTCGGGGCCACGATGCTCAGGGCTGCGACGACCCGGGGACCGGCAAGGACCGGCGCGGCCACCGCGGTGACGTCGGATTCGACGGCGTTCGCGACGGCGGTGTAGGTCCCGGCCGGGACGTGGCCCAGCAGGACCGCGCCGGCGGCGCTGTCGGCCAGCGGGAAGGTGCGCCCCACCCAGTTCACGTGGCGGACGGCGTGCGTGCCCTCCTCGATCGCCAGGTAGAGGCCGTCGCCGTTCCCGGCGGCGACGCTGAGGTAGGCGGATTCCCCGGTGTCCGCCACGAGCGCGGCCAGTGCCGGCCGCGCGGTGGCGACGAGGGACTCGTGGCTCAGCGCCTCGACGCCGAGCTGGACCATGCGGTAGCCCGGCCGGTAGAGCCCGTCCTGGCGTTTCGTGGCGAAGCCGTTGGCCTCGAGGGTGCGCAGGAGCCGCAGCGCCGTCGAGGGCGAGAGGCCCATGGCCTTGGCCGCCTCGGCGAGCTTCACGCCGTCGTGCTCGCACACCACACGGAGCAGTCCGAGCACGCGGTCGGCGCTGCGGGTGGTGGCGTCGGGCTTAGCCAGGACGTCCATGGTTCCTCCGGTCCTTGGTGCGTACGGATGTTGCGTCTAGTAGAACACCAGTTTCATCTAACGGCAAGGTCCGAACGTTGACGCCGGGGGACGCGTGTTGTTTCATGTAACGGTCAGAGCATTTTATTCTTCGAAAGACCGTTGCCGCACCGCGGCAGAAACGGAGATCCCCATGTCGAGCCGTTCCCCGCTGATCCTGGAGTCGAACCGCCGCTCGTTCCTCGTGGGCGCCCTGGTCGCCGGCGGCGGGGCGCTGGGCCTGAGCGCGTGCGGATCCGGCAGCCCGTCCGGCGCGGCCGCGGAGTCGCCCGGCTCCGGCGGCGCGCTGGAGAGCGTCACACTCGGGCTCATCCCCATCACCGACGTCGCACCCGTCTACCTGGGGATCCAGCAGGGGTACTTCCGGGACGCGGGCATCGACCTGACGGTGCAGATGGCCCAGGGCGGCGCGGCGATCCTGCCCGCCGTGATGACCGGCGACTTCCTCTTCGGCTACTCGAACGTCGTCTCGCTGCTGATCGCCGCGGACAAGGGCCTGCCCATCGCCGTGGTCTCCAACGGCTCCAGCTCCACCAACACCCCGGGCGAGGACGTCACCGAGGTCGCCGCGCTGCCGGCGAGCGGAATCTCCGGGCCCCTCGACCTCGTGGGGAAGACGGTGGCGGTGAACGCCCTGAACAACTTCGCCGACGTGACCATCCGCAACTCCGTGGAACGCGCCGGCGGCGACCCCGACGGCGTCAAGTTCGTGGAGATGCCCTACCCGAACATGCCGGCCGCGCTGGAGCGCGGCGACGTCGACGCCGCGTGGACCACCGAACCGTTCCGGACGCAGATCCTCGACGCGGGCGGCAGGATCGTGGCCAGCCCGATGACCGACCTGGCCGAGGACTTCGACTCCGCCTACTACTTCACCTCGCGCGCCACCCTCGAGGAGAAGCCGGAACTCGTGGCCGGGTTCCGCGATGCGCTCGCCCGGTCCTTCACCTACGCCATGGAGCACGAGGACGAGGTCCGCGCCATCGTGCAGGACTACGCGAAGGTCACCCCCGAGCTGGCCGAGACCGTAGTGATGTCCGTGTGGACGCCGCGCATCAACCGGGACGCGCTGGCCGCGCTCGGGAGCGCCGCGGCCCAGTACGGTGTCCTGAGCAAGGAACCCGACGCGGACGCGCTGATCTCCGAGTAGCCGCACCCGTCCCGACATCCCACCCCACCGAAGAAGGCCTCCATGACCCCGACCGCCGTACAGCTGCGCCCCGAGCCCCTCTCCCCCGCCGACGTCGTCGCCGTGGCCCGCCACGGCGCGCGCGTCGAGATCTCCGGCGAGTCGCTCGAGGCCATGGCCGCCTCGCGGGCCGTCATCGACGCGCTGGCCACGGACGAGCGGCCCCACTACGGCGTGTCCACGGGCTTCGGCGCGCTGGCCACCAAGCAGATCCCGGTGGAGCTCCGGGCCCAGCTGCAGCGCTCGCTGATCCGCTCGCACGCCGCGTCCTCCGGGGCGGAGGTGGACCGCGAGGTGGTGCGCGGGCTGATGCTCAACCGCCTGCACACCATGGCGACGGGACGGACCGGGGTGCGCCCCGGCGTCGCGCGGGCCTACGCCTCGCTGCTGAACGCGGGCATCACTCCCGTGGTCGGCGAATACGGCTCGCTGGGCTGCTCCGGCGACCTGGCGCCGCTGTCCCACTGCGCGCTGGCCGCCCTGGGCGAGGGCCGCGTGCGCGACGCCCGCGGGGCGCTGGTCGACGCCGCGGACGCCCTGGCGGAGGCGGGACTCGAACCGGTGGTGCTGGCCGAGAAGGAGGGGCTGGCGCTGATCAACGGCACGGACGGAATGCTCGGCATGCTCCTGCTGGCCGCCGCGGACCTCCGGCGCCTGGTCTCCACGGCGGACCTCGCGGCGGCGATGAGCGTCGAGGGGCTGCTCGGCACCGACGCCGTGTTCGCCGCCGACCTCCACGCCTTGCGGCCGCACCCCGGGCAGCTCGCCTCCGCGGCGAACATGCGGGCCGTGCTGGCCGGCTCCACGCTCGTCGAGATGCAGAAGAACGGCGACCACGCGTTCACGCGTGTCCAGGACGCCTACTCGCTGCGGTGCGCGCCACAGGTGCACGGCGCGGTGCGCGCGACGCTGGACCACGCCGAGTCGGTGGCGGCCCTCGAGCTGGCCTCGGCCATCGACAACCCCGTGGTGACCGCGGACGGCCGCGTCGAGTCCAACGGCAACTTCCACGGCGCGCCCGTGGGCTACGTGCTGGACTTCCTCGCCATCGCCGTCGCGGACCTGGCCTCGATCTCGGAGCGCCGCACCGACCGGTTCCTGGACAAGGCGCGCAGCCACGGGCTGAACGCCTTCCTCGCGGACGACCCCGGCGTCGACTCCGGTCACATGATCGCCCAGTACACGCAGGCCGGCATCGTCTCCGAACTCAAGCGCCTGGCCGTCCCGGCCTCCGTGGACTCCATTCCGAGCTCGGCGATGCAGGAGGACCACGTGTCGATGGGCTGGGCGGCAGGGCTGAAGCTGCGCCGGTCCATCGACGGGCTCGAGCGCGTGCTCGCCATCGAGCTGCTGACCGGCGCCCGCGCCTTGGACATGCGCGACGGCGGCGTCGCGTCCTCGAAGTCCTCGCCCGTGCTGACCGCGGTCCGCCGCGCGGTCCGCACGGTCGCCGACGGTCCCGGCACGGACCGCTACCTGGCACCGGAGATCGAGGCCGCGCTCGGCCTGGTCCGCAGCGGCGAGGTGCTGGCCGCGGCGAACGCGGCCGCCGCATCGCCGCTGCTCTGAGGTCCGCGGCCCGGGAACATAGGGTGGGGGCATGAGCCAGCAGCACAACGACAGCATCATCCGCTTCGCCGACCGCCGGCCCGAACGCTGGCGCAACGGCGGCGGCACCACGGTGGAGATCGCCCGCGGGCCGCGCGGCGCGGAGGACGGCGCGTGGGGCTGGCGGATCAGCGTCGCCGACATCGAGCGGGCCGGGGACTTCTCCGAGTTCCCGCAGTGTGAGCGGCTGCTCACCGTGGTGGAGGGCGACCTGCTGCTCCTCACCGTGGACGGGCGCGAGCAGGGGCTGGAGCGGTACCGCCCGTTCCGCTTCGACGGCGGCGCGGCCGCCGGCGCGGCGCTGCCGACCGGGGCCATCCGGAACCTGAACGTCATCGCGGCCGCCGGGTTCCGCGCCCACGTGGCGATCGTGGAGCTCTCCGGCACGCGGCCCCAGCCGGTCTTCGGGGGGCAGCACGCGGTCGCGCTGCAGGGCCGCGTTGCCGTCGACGGGGTGGCGCTGGGGCGCTACGACGCCGTCGTCGGGTCCGACGGGGCGCCACCCGAGGTGACCGGGCGCGGGGTCCTGGCCGTCGTCTCGGTGGATCCCGCGGCGTAGCCCGCGGCGGCGGATCCGTGCCGGGTCAGCGCAGGCGCGCCGGGTCCAGCGCCGCCACGACCTCCGGCGGGAACGGGGGCTGGCGCCCGAGCAGCAGCGCGGCGGCCAGCTCCGCCATGCCTGCGGAGGTCTGGAAACCGTAGCCGCCCTGGCCCGCGAGCCAGAAGAAACCCCCGACGTCCGGGTCGGGGCCCAGCGCGGGCACGCCGTCCGGGGCCTCGGTCCGCAGGCCGGTCCATGCCCGGTGCACGCCGGTGACGCCCAGTGTCGTGACCTCGTTGATGCGCGCCACGAGGTCCCCGACGTCGCGGTCCCGCGGGCGGGCGTCGCCCGGCTCGGCGGGCTCGGCCTCGGACGGGGAGACAAGCACGCGGCCGCCCTCGGGGCGGAAGTACCAGCTGTGGTCGGCGGCGCCGACCATGGGCGTCCCCGGCGGCAGCGGGTTGCGGACGTCGACGTAGGCGGCGGTGCGGCGCAGCGGCACGAGCCCCAGGGGCCGCGCACCGAACAGCTCCGCGACCTGGTCCGCCCAGGCGCCCGCGGCGTCGACGACGCGCCGGGCGCGGAACGACTCCCCTCCGGCCCGGACCAGCCATTCCGAGCCGACCCGCCGGGCGGCGTCCACGCGGCGGCCCGTGAGGATGCGTGCGCCGCGCGCGGCGGCGAGGGAACGGTGGTGCTCGATCAGGGCGCCGGCGTCGGTCCGCACGCTCGTCTCGTCCAGCGCGGCCGCGGCGAAGGCGTCCGGAACCAGCGCCGGGACCAGCACGCGGGCCGCGGCGTGGCCGATGTCGCGCATGGTCTCGGAGGCGTGGGCCCGCACGTCCGCGGGCGAGCCGACCAGCAGGAAACGGCTCGGCCAGGCCAGCGGCCGCCCCGCCGCCGGCATTGCGGCGAGGGCCTCCAGCGTGCGGCGGGTCAGCGCGCGCACCGGCTCCGGACCGTAGCTGGGGATCAGCTGCTGCGCCGAGCGCCCCGACGTGTGGTAGGCCAGCGTCGGCTCGGCCTCGAGGAGGAGGACGTCGGTGGCCGCCGCCAGCTCGGAGGCCAGCGAGAGGCCGGCGATGCCGCCGCCGATGACCAGCACGTCGACGACGCCGCCCGGGGGAAGAACCGTTGCGTCCATGGCGCCAGCCTACGGGGCGGGTCGGCGCGCGGCGATGAACGCCGCGACGCACGCCTCGATGTCCTCCTCCGAGTGCGCCGCGGAGAGCTGGACGCGGATCCGCGCCGCGCCCTGCGGCACCACCGGGTAGCTGAACGCCGTGACGTAGACGCCGTGGGCGAGCATGGCGTCGGCCACCTCCCCGGCCTTGCGCGCGTCGCCGAACATCACCGGGACGATCGCGTGCTCGCCGTCCAGGAGCTCGAATCCCTCCTCGGCCATGCGGCGGCGGAACAGTGCGGCGTTGGCGAACAGCCGCCCGCGCAACGCCGAGGATCCCTCGACGAGCTCGAGGGCCCGCAGCGTGGCGGCGACGATGGCCGGGGCCAGGGAGTTGGAGAACAGGTAGGGCCGGGCCTTCTGCCGCAACATCGCCACGATCTCGGCGCGTGCCGCGACGTAGCCGCCCGAGGCGCCGCCGAGGGCCTTGCCGAACGTGCCCGTGAAGATGTCGACGCGGTCCGCGACCCCCGCGTGCTCCGGCGTGCCGGCCCCGGTGGCACCCATGAAGCCGACGGCGTGCGAGTCGTCGACCATCACCAGGGCCCCGTAGCGCTCGGCGAGGTCGCAGATGGCCTCCAGCGGGGCCAGATAGCCGTCCATGGAGAAGACGCCGTCGGTGACGACGATCTGCCGGCGCGGGCCGGCGCCGTCGTTCATCTGGGCCGCGGCGCGCAGCTGCGCCTCGAGGTCCGCCATGTCCCGGTTGGCGTAGCGGAAGCGCCGGGCCTTGCACAGCCGGATGCCGTCGATGATCGACGCGTGGTTGAGGGCGTCGGAGATGACGGCGTCCTCGGGACCGAGCAGCGACTCGAAGACGCCGCCGTTGGCGTCGAAGCAGCTGGAGAACAGGATGGTGTCCTCCGTGCCGAGGAACTCCGAGACGCGGCGCTCGAGCTCCAGGTGGAGGTCCTGGGTGCCGCAGATGAAGCGGACCGAGGCCATGCCGAAGCCGCGCTCGTCCATCGCGGACTGCGCGGCGGCGACGATGTCCGGGTGGTCGGCCAGGCCCAGGTAGTTGTTCGCGCAGAAGTTCAGCACGGGGCGGGCCGGCTCGCCGAGGCCTCCCGCGGAAATGTGGCTGGACTGCGCCGAGTCGATGTGGCGCTCGCGCTTGAACAGGCCGGCCTCGGCCAAGGCCGCGAGCTCGGCGGACAATTCGTCCTTGAGGTGGGTGTACATGGTGCGTTTCCTTCCTAGAAGACGGTCCAGTCGAGGACGACCTTGCCGCCGTTGCCGGCGCGGGCGGCCTCGAATCCGGCCTCCCACGCGGTGGCGGGCAGCAGGTCGGTGACGATCGAGGCGATGTTGCCGCGCAGCCGGTCGTTGGACTGCAGCATGGCGCTCATCGCGTACCAGGTCTCGTACATCTCCCGGCCGTAGATGCCCTTGAGCGTGAGCATGTGCGTGACGACCTTGCCCCAGTTGATGTCGATCGGCTGGCTGGGCAGGCCGAGCATCGCGATCTTCCCGCCGTGGTTCATGTTGTCGATCATCTCCGGGAGCGCGGTCGGGTGCCCGGACATCTCCAGCCCGATGTCGAACCCCTCGACCAGGCCGAGCTCGCGCTGCGCCTCGCCGATGCGTTTCGCGGAGACGTCGACGGCGAGGTCCACGCCCAGGCCGCGGGCCAGCTCGAGGCGCGGCGCGGAGACGTCGGTGATGACGATCCTGCGGGCCCCGGCATGGCGGGCGACCTCGATGGCCATGAGCCCGATGGGGCCGGCCCCGGTGATCAGCACGTCCTCGCCGACCATCGGGAAAGAGAGCGCGGTGTGCACGGCGTTGCCGAACGGGTCGAAGACCGCGCCGAGCGCGGGCGTGACGGTGTCCCCCCGGTGCACCCAGACGTTGGACTCGGGGATGACGACGAATTCGGCGAACGCGCCGTCGCGCTGCACGCCGACGGCGACGGTGTTGATGCACATCTGCCGGCGCCCGGCGCGGCAGTTGCGGCACATGCCGCAGACCACGTGGCCCTCCCCGGAGACCCGGTCGCCCACCTTCACGTGTCCCGCGAGGCCGCCGACCTCCACGACCTCGCCGTAGAACTCGTGGCCGGGGATGAGCGGGGTGTTGATCATGGACCGCGCCGCATCGTCGTACGCGAGGATGTGCAGGTCGGTGCCGCAGATGCCGGTGGTCATGACTCGGATCTTGACCTCGTGCGGGCCGGTCTCGGGTTCCGGGCGGTCGACGAGTTCGAGCCCGGCGTGCGGACCCGACTTGTAGAGGGCTTTCATGGACACCATGCCTTCGGTCGGTGGTTGCGTTCCAGTCTCGCACCATGCCACCACCGCCATCGGTTTAGAACAACCACGCGTTTCTCAACCGACGAATTAGCATGGACTACATGGAAATCCACCAGCTGCAGATCCTGCGCGAACTCGGGGACCTGGGGAGCGTCACGGCGGTCGCGCGGTCGCTGTTCGTGACGCCCTCCGCCGTGTCCCAGCAACTCGCCCTCCTGCAGCGCGGCATCGACGTGCCGCTCACGCGCAAGGAGGGCCGGACCCTGGTGCTGACCGACGCCGGTCGCGTCCTGGCCACGGCCGGGGCCGCGGTCATCGCGTCGATGGCCGACGCCCGCGCGGCCATCGGGGCGTTCGAGGACGACGCCGCGGCCCCCGTGACCGTCGCGGGCTTCCACTCCGCCGGACAGGCGCTGTTCGCGCCGCTGCTCGGGAAGCTGCGGGGCGCGGGCGCGCCCCGGCCGATGTTCCGCGACGAGGACGTGGCCCAGCAGGACTTCCCGGCCCTGACGGCCCGCTACGACCTGGTGCTCGCGCACCGGATGGACCACACGCCCGGCTGGCCCGCCGACCGCGTGGCGGTGGTCCCGCTGGCCCACGAGCCGCTGGACATCGCCCTGCCCGCGGGCCACCCGCTGGCGTCCCGCGACGTGCTGCGACCCGCGGACCTGGCCGGCCGGGACTGGGTGGTCAGCCGCGAGGGGTACTCCCCCGCCGACATCCTCGCCGCGGTCTCCGCCGTCAACGGCAGCGCCCCGCGCGTGGTGCACCGCATCAACGACTACACCACGGTCGCCGCACTGGTCGCCACCGGCGACGTGCTGGGCATCCTTCCGCGGTTCACGGCGGCCGTCCCCGTGGACGCGGGCGTGGTGCTGCGGCCCCTCGCGGGCATCGACAACCGGCGCAGGATCGACCTGCTGGCCCGACCGGAGACACTGCGGCGACGCTCGGTGCGGCTCGTGGCCGACGCCCTCGGCGACGCCGTGCGCGAACTGGCCGGGGACGGCGCCTGACGGCGCCGCCCCGGGCCGGACGGCGCCGGGGTCAGTGCCCGGACTCGGCGGCGGCCTTCTTGGCTTCCTTCTCGGCGTCCTTCTCCGCGCGCAGGGCCTCGGCCTCGCCCTGCTCCTCGGCCTTCTCCTGGTGGATGACCTCGGCCAGGAGCTTCTCCATCTCCTTCGCCACGCCGGCGGCGGAGGCCGGGTTCTGCCCGGTCACGAGCCGCTCGTCCACGACGACCTTCTCCTCGAAGACGTCCGCCGACACGTGCGTGGCGCCCTGCTCCTCGAGCCGGTCGGCCAGGAAGAAGGGAACGACCTTGTCCTTCCCGGCGGCGACCTCCTCCTCGTTGGTGAACGCCGCGACCTTCCGGCCCTCGACGAGCCGGAGCCCGTTGGCCAGCTCCACGTTCACCAGCCCGGCCGGTCCGTGGCAGACCGCGCCCACCACGCCGCCCGCGTTGTAGACGCTGGCCACGAGGTTCTGCAGCCCCTCGCTGTCCGGGAAGTCCCACATGGTGCCGTGGCCCCCCACGAGGAACACGGCGTCGTACTGGCCGGGGTCGACCACGTCGACGCGGGCCGTGTTGTAGAGGCCGGCGCGCGTGGTCTCGTCCTCCGTGAAGGCCACCTGGATGGGGTCCTCCGCATCGACCTCGTCGCGCGGGGGCTGCCCGCCCCCGATGGACGCGAAGTCCACGAAGTGGCCCGAGTCCTTGAACACCTTCCAGGGGTGCGCCGCCTCGGCCACGTTGTAGCCGGTCTTCTCGCCGGTGTCCCCGAGCTCGGAAACGCTGGTCAGTACCATGAGGATCTTCTTCATGAAATGCTCCTTTCGTCCAGCTCCTTACCCTAGGCCAGACACGGCCGAGCCGCACTCCTCCACCACCTGGCGCAGCGCGTGGCGGCCCACGGCGTGCAGCGGATCGTCCGCAGGCAGCAGCGCCATGACGGCGCCCAGGTGCACGGCCCACCCACGGGCCCGCAGCCAGGCGTCGTCGTCGTGCCGTGGGCGGCCGGAACCGTCGGCCAGCGCGGCGCGGAACACGCTCCGGCCCCGCGCCGTGAAGTGCAGCCACGCCGCCGCCAGGTCCGACGCCGGATCCCCGGCGGTCAGGTCCCCGAAGTCGACGACGGCGGCCAGCCGCGCCGGAGCACCCGCCGCTGCCGGGTGCACCACCATGTTGTGCGGATGCGGATCGCCGTGCAGCCACAGCGCGGGACCGCGGTGGAGCGGGGCCCGGGTCCCTTCGGCGAAGACCGCCCGCAAGGTGTCGCCCTGGGGCAGCCGGCCGGTCGCCAGCCGTGCCGCCAGGGACTCGGCGCGCAAGGCGAGCGGGACACCGCGCACCGGGCTCCGGGGAGCGTCGCCCGGCGCCGGCACGTGCAGGGCGCGCAGGAAGCCGGCCAGCTGGGCGGCGTAGGCGTCGCGCTCCCCGGGCCGGGCCAGGGCCGCGCTCCGGCCCTCGAACCACGGCACCACCGCCCAGTGGTACGGGTAGCCGGGCGCGGGGCGGCCCCGCCTCGCCGCGGCCGGGACAGGCAGCGGCAGCCGCGGCGCCAGGAACGGCAGCCAGCGCAGCTCGTTCAGCAGCGGCCGGTGGGCGGCCCCGCGCCGCGGAAGCCGGACGCCCAAGCGGTCGCCGAGCCGGTAGACCACGTTGTCCCACCCGTTGTCGGCACGCTCCAGCGGCAGACCCGCGAGGTCGGGATGCTGCGAGGCGAGAAGCCGGCGCACGAGGGCGTCGGTGATGTCGACATCGGCGTCGGGGACGGCGTCCATTCCCCGCGGACCCGCTAGCCCTCGATACCGAGCTTGGCCAGCACCAGTTCGCGGACGCGGGCCGCGTCGGCCTGGCCGCGCGTGGCCTTCATGACCGGCCCGATCAGCGCCCCGATGGCCTGCAGCTTGCCGTCGCGGATCTTGGCCACGACGCCCGGTGCGGCCGCCATCGCCTCATCGATCGCCGCGCCGAGCGCCGCGTCGTCGTTCACCACGGCCAGGGACCGCGTCCGGACGATCTCGGACGGCGTGCCCTCCCCGGCGACCACGAACTCAAGCACCTGGCGGGCGATCTTGTCGTTGATCTTCTTGTCCTCGATCAGCGCATTGAGCTCGATGATCGTCGCGGGGCTCACCCCGAGCTCTCCCGGATCCACGTCGGCGTTCTTGGCCAGGCGCGAGATCTCGCCCATCCACCACTTGCGGGCGACGGCGGGCGACGCGCCGGCGGCGATGGTCTCCTCGACGGCGTCCAGGAGGCCGGCGTTGACCACGTCGCGGAACTCGGCGTCCGCGTAGCCCCAATCGGCCTGCAGGCGCTTGCGGCGCTCGGCCGGGGGCTCGGGAAGCCGCGAGCGCAGCTCCTCGATCCACTCGGGGGTGGTGACGATCGGCAGCAGGTCCGGCTCGGGGAAGTAGCGGTAGTCGTCGGCGTCGGACTTGGGGCGTCCGGCCGTCGTCGTGCGCGTGTCCTCGTGCCAGTGGCGGGTCTCCTGGACGATCTTCGCCCCGGAATCCAGGACGGCCGCGTGCCGCTCGATCTCGAACCGCACCGCGTGGTCGACGGCGCGCAGCGAGTTGACGTTCTTCGTCTCGGTGCGCGTGCCGAAGACCGTGGAGCCCTTGGGCATCAGCGAGACGTTGGCGTCGCAGCGCACGTTGCCGCGCTCCATCTTCGCCTCGGAGACGCCCAGGTTCTTGACGATCTCGCGCACCGCGGCGACGTAGGCCTTGGCGAGCTCGGGCGCCCGCTTGCCGGCGCCCACGATCGGCTTGGTGACGATCTCGACCAGCGGAACGCCCGAGCGGTTGTAGTCCACCAGCGAGAAGTCCGCGCCCTGGATGCGGCCGGTGCTGCCGCCCATGTGCGTGAGCTTCCCGGCGTCCTCCTCCATGTGCGCGCGCTCGATCTCGACGCGGAACACCTCGCCGTCGGACAGCTCGATGTCCAGGTGGCCGTCGTAGGCGATCGGGTCGTCGTACTGGGACGTCTGGAAGTTCTTCGGGGTGTCCGGGTAGAAGTAGTTCTTCCGGGCGAACCCGCACGTCGGCGCGATCTTACAGTTCAGCGCCAGGCCGATGAGGATCGCGTACTCCACCGCGGTCTTGTTGACCACGGGCAGGACGCCGGGCAGGCCGAGGCAGACCGGCGTGACGTTCGTGTTGGGCTGGTCGCCGAAGGCGTTGGGCGCCGCCGAGAACATCTTGGTCTTGGTGCTCAGCTCGACGTGGACCTCGAAGCCGAGGACCGGGTCGTAGCGGTCCAGGGCCTCGTCGAAGTCCACCAGGTCGTGTGTCAGGGCGGCCATGCTAGGCGGCACCTCCGTGGGTCGCGGCGGCCAGCTCGGGCGCCTGGGTGATCAGGGGCGCGCCCCAGGAGTCCTCGAGCAGCTTCTCCAGCGCCGCGCCGGCACGGTAGAGCCGCGCGTCCTCCCGGGCGGGGGCGAGGAACTGGATGCCGACCGGCAGGCCCTCGGAGAGGCCGCCGGGCACGGAGATCCCGGGGATCCCGGCGAGGTTCGCCGGGATGGTCGCGACGTCGTTGAGGTACATCGCCAGCGGGTCGTCGAGCTTCTCGCCCAGCCTGAACGCCACGGTCGGTGCCGTCGGGGAGACCAGCACGTCGGCCAGCTCGAACGCCGCCGCGAAGTCGCGCTGGATCAGCGTGCGGACCTTCTGGGCCGAGCCGTAGTACGCGTCGTAGTAGCCGGCGGAGAGGGCGTAGGTGCCCAGGATGATGCGGCGCTTGACCTCCTCGCCGAACCCGGCGGCACGGGTGGAGCCCATGACGCGCTCGATGGTGACCGGCCCGTCGGCCGGCACGACGCGCTTGCCGTACCGCACGCCGTCGAACTTGGCGAGGTTTGAGGAGGCCTCCGAGGGCATGATCAGGTAGTAGGCGGCGAGCGCGTACTTGAGGTTCGGGCAGGACACCTCGACGATCTCGGCGCCCGCGGCGCGCAGGAGCCCGAGCGACTCGTCGAAGCGCGCCTGGACGCCGGGCTGGTACCCCTCGCCCTGCAGCTCCCGCACGACGCCGACGCGCAGGCCGGACAGGTCGCCGGTCAGGCCGCGGCGCGCCGCCTCCACCAGCGCCGGGACCGGCTCGTCGAGCGACGTCGAGTCCGCGGGGTCGTGCCCACCGATCAGCTCGTGCAGGTACGCGGAGTCCAGCACCGTGCGGGACACGGGGCCGATCTGGTCCAGCGAGGAGGCCATGGCGATCGCGCCGTAGCGCGACACGCCGCCGTAGGTGGGCTTCACGCCCACGGTGCCGGTGACGGCGCCGGGCTGGCGGATGGAACCGCCGGTGTCGGTGCCGAGGGCCAGCGGCGCCTCGAACGCGGCGACGGCGGCCGCGGAGCCGCCGCCGGAGCCGCCCGGGATGCGGTCCAGGTCCCACGGATTGCGGGTGGGTCCGTACGCGGAGTGCTCGGTCGAGGAGCCCATGGCGAACTCGTCGAGGTTGGTCTTGCCCAGGATCGGCAGCTTCGCCGCGCGGATCTTGGCCACGACCGTGGCGTCGTAGGGGCTCATCCACCCCTCGAGCATCCGCGAGCCGGCCGTGGTCGGCTGCCCGACGGTGACGATCAGGTCCTTCACCGCGATCGGCACTCCGGCCAGCGGGTGCAGGTCCTCGGCGGCGGCGCCGCCGGCGGCCCGGATCGCGTCCACCTCGGCGGCCACGGCCAGCGCCTCCTCGGCGTTGACGTGGAGGAACGCGTGGATGCCACGGTCCCCGCCGTCGATCTCCGCGATGCGGTCCAGATGGGCCTGCACGGCCTGGACGGACGTCAGCTCGCCGGAGCGCAGCTTCTCGGCCAGTTCGGCCGCGGACAGCCGGATGATGTTCCCCATGTCCCTACTCCCCATCCAGGATGGCCGGGACCTTGAAGCGGGAATCCGCGGAGTCCGGCGCGTTCATCAGGGCCTGCTCGTTGGTCAGGGTCGGTCCCACGACGTCCTCGCGCATCACGTTCGTGAGCGGGATCGGGTGGCTGGTGGCCGGGACCTCGGGCCCCGCGGCCTCGCTCACGCTGGCGATGGAGTCGACGATGACTGCGAGTTCGCCGGCCATCTTGTCCAGCTCGGCCTCGGTCATTTCGATGTGGGCGAGCCGGGACAGGTGCACGACGTCCTCACGGCTGATGGCAGACATGTATCTCCCGTGTTGTGGGGTGGCGGTTTTCCTGCCCCAGTCTAGTTCAGGTCCGGCCCCGTCCGCCGCTAGAGGTCCAGCACGAAGACAAGCAGCAGGATGTCCGTGTCCGGCACGTACCAGTCGCGCTCGGGGACGTGCCGGAAGCCGGCCTTGCGGTAGAGCGCGTGCGCCGCGGCCCAGTCGCGCCCGGTGGTGAGGCTGACCGCCGAGACGCCCTCCAGCGTGCGGGCGTGGGCGACGACGGCGTCGAGCAGGGCCGCCCCGGCGCCGCTGCGCTGCGCGGCGGGGTCGACGACGAGCATCCGGAACTCCAGCTCGTGCTCGAGCGCGACGTCGGCGTACTCGTTGCCGTGGCGGACCACGGTGACGGAGCCGACGACCCGCCCGTCGCGCTCGGCCACCCAGATGTCGGTGGCGTCGTGGCGGTCGGCGACCTGCCGCACGCGGCCCAGGTAGGGGTGGGTGGGGTCGTCGAAGTGTCCGGCGTGCAGGTAGGAGTCCACCGTGATGCGGGCGATCTCGGCGTAGTCCCCGGGGCGGGCGTGGCGGACGGTGACGGTGGCGGGCGCGGTATTCATCGCCTCCCAGTGTCCCAGCCGATGTCGCCCGCTCAAAGTCGGGCCGGGCCCGCGCGCCGGTGGCCGGTGCCCTCCGGCAGCCGGGAGACGAATCCGTGGTCCACGAGCGCCCGGCGCAGCATGGCGGCGTCGTCGGTGAGGCGGCGCAGCCGCAGGTTCAGTTCCGGTTCGACGGCGGACCTCATGCCCCGTCCCCCAGGTCGGCGAGGGCCCCGAGGTCGAAGTGCCCGGCGGCCATCCAGCCCGGCTCGCGCGCGGGGCGCAGGACCGGCACGCCGGCCTCCTCGGCGATGAGGGCCGCCGCGGACCAGTCGTGGACCTGCGTGCCGTACTCGGCGTAGGCGTCCAGCGTGCCGTCGGCGACCAGGCACAGGTCCAGGGCCGCGGAGCCGAGGCGCCGGACGTTGGCGAACCCGTCCATGAGCCCGGCCAGCGCCCGCACCTGAAGCTGCCGGCGGCCGGCGTCGTACCCGAAGCCGGTGGCGATCAGGGGGCCGTCGCTGGCGCGGTCGGGGCCGGTGAGGCGGCGCAAGTCGGCGTCGTCCTGGCGCAGCCACGCCCCACCGTCCCGCGAGGCCCAGTAGGTGCGGCGGAGCGCGGGCGCGTCGACGGCTCCGGCGAGCCACTCCCCGGTGCCCCCGTCCGCGGCGGGGCCGGCGACCGCGACCGACGTCGCGTAGTACACGATGCCCCGGACGAAGTTCGTGGTGCCGTCCAGCGGGTCGATCGACCAGCGGTAGCCGCTCGGGTCCGCGGGCGTGGTGGTGCCGTACTCCTCGCCGGTGATCTCGTCGCGCGGCCGGGCCGCGCGGATCACGTCGCGGACCGCGCGCTCCGCGCGGCGGTCGAAGTCGGTGACCCAGTCCCCCGCGGCGCTCTTGGTGTCGGTGGCGACGCGCGTGCCGGGGCGGTCCGCGAGCACGGCGGCGCCGGCGGCCGCCGCGGCACGGGCGATGTCGAGGAGCTCGGCGGCGCCGGGCGCGGCGCTCATGCCGGATCCCCGTCCGCGGTGGGCTCCGGTTCGGCGGGCTCCGGTTCGGCGGGCTCCGGTTCGGCGGGCTCCGGTTCCGCCGGGGCCGGACCGTTCGCGAGCAGTTCCCGGAAGCCGTCCTCGTCCAGCACGGGGACCCCCAGCGCGGTCGCCTTGTCCAGCTTGGTGCCGGCGGCGTCGCCGGCGACCAGGTAGGAGGTGTTCTTGGAGACGGAGCCGGAGGCCTTGCCGCCGCGCACGATGATGGCCTCCTTCGCCTCGTCGCGGCTGAAGTTCGGCAGGGTCCCGGTGACGACGACCGTCAGGCCCTCGAGGGTGCGCGGGGTGTTGGCGTCCTGCTCGTCGGCCATCCTCACCCCGGCGTCCTTCCACGCCCGCACGATCTCGCGGTGCCAGTCGACGTTGAACCAGTCCACGAGCGCGTGCGCGATGATTGGCCCGACGCCGTCGACCTCGGCCAGGTCGGCGCGCGCGGACTCCTCGGACACCGCCGCCAGGATCGCGTCCATCGTCCCGAAGCGGGTGGCCAGCGCCCTCGAGGCCGTCGGTCCGACGTGGCGGATGGACAGCGCGACGAGCACGCGCCACAGCGGCTGGGTCTTGGCCTTCTCCAGCTCGGCGAAGAGCTTGACGGTGTTGGCCGTGGGCTTGGAGGGGGTCTTCGCCGTCGGCTTCGTGTAGAAGTACGGCACCAGCTCGAACTCGCCCGCGCCGGCTCCCTTCGAGCGCTTCTCGCGCCAGACCCGCACCCCGGCCAGCCGTTCGCGCATGGTGGCGTCCGGGTTGCCCGCAGCCAGGTCGAAGACACCGGCCTCGCTGGAGAGCACGCCGGGTCCGGAGGGCTGGATCCGCCCGCCGTGCTCCGCGGGATCCGGGCCGGGGCCCGTGGTCAGCGCGTAGGCGGCCTCGTAGCCGAGCGCCTCGATGTCGAACGCCCCGCGGCCCGCCAGGTGGGCCACGCGCTCGGTCAGCTGCGCGGGGCAGGACTTCGCGTTGGGGCAGCGGATGTCGACGTCGCCCTCCTTCGCCGGGGCCAGTTCGGTCCCGCAGGAGGGGCAGTGGGTCGGCATGACGAACTCGCGCAGCTCGTCCTCCCGCCCCTCGCGCAGCGGCAGCACGGGGCCGACGACCTCGGGAATGACGTCGCCGGCCTTGCGCAGGATGACGACGTCGCCGATCAACACGCCCTTGGCCCGCACGACGTCCTGGTTGTGCAGCGTCGCCATCTCCACCGTGGAGCCGGCGACCTTGACGGGTTCCATCACCGCGTAGGGGGTCACGCGGCCGGTGCGCCCCACGTTGACGCGGATGTCCAGCAGCCGGGTGTGCACCTCTTCCGGTGGGTACTTGTAGGCGACGGACCAGCGCGGGACGCGGGAGGTGTAGCCGAGGGCGCGCTGGATCGCGAAGGAGTCGGCCTTCGCGACGATCCCGTCGATCTCGTGGATCAGCCCGTGGCGCCGCCCCTCGTACTCGCCGATGTACCCCAGGACCCCCTCGAGGGTCTCGACGACCCTCGTGTACGGCGAGACGGGCAGCCCCCAGCCCTCCAGCAGGCCGTACGTCTCGGCCTGCGAGGCGGCCGAGAGGCCCTCGCGCGCGCCGATCCCGTGCACGTACATCTCCAGGGGGCGCTTCGCCGTCTCCGCTGGGTCCTTCTGCCGCAGCGAGCCCGCCGCCGCGTTGCGGGGGTTCGCCAGCTGCGCCTTGCCGGCCTCGACCAGCGCCCGGTTGAACTCGTGGAACGCCTGGGAGGGGATGAACACCTCGCCGCGGATCTCCACCTCCGTGGGCCAGCCGCTCCCGGACAGCTCGCGCGGGATGGAACGGATGGTCAGCACGTTGTGCGTCACGTCCTCGCCCGTCGTCCCGTCGCCGCGCGTGGCGGCCCGCACCAGCTTGCCGTCGCGGTAGAGGAGGTTCACGGCCAGGCCGTCGATCTTGACCTCGCAGAGCCAGCGCAACTCCTCCGCCGGGGCCTGGACGGCCGCGTTGGCCGCCGCCTTCTCCAGCCACGCGCGGAGCTCCTCGAGGGAGAACACGTCCTCCAGGGAGTACATCCGGCTCGGGTGGTCCACCGGCGCGAACGCGGCGGAGACCTCGCCGCCGACCTCCTGGGTGGGCGAGTCGTTGGCGACGATCTCCGGGTGGAGCTGCTCGAGCTCCTCCAGCCTCCGGTACAGCTCGTCGAACTCGGCGTCGGAGACCAGCGGCTGGTCCTCGTTGTAGTACGCGAAGCGGTAGCGGCGGACGTCGTCGACGAGTTGCTCGTATTCGTCGCGGACCGGCTCGGAGGGAATCACCTCTCCGGCCGGCTCGGCGGGACTCTTTTTCAGCTGGGTCTCCTTCACAGTCCTATCTTGCCCCACGCCCGCCGGGCGCGTCCCCACCCGCCGGGCGCGTCAGTCCCCGGCGGCGGCACCGTCCAGGAGCGCGAGGTCCGCCGGCGTCACGAGGTGCGAGGAGACCGCGTGCTCCACCAGGCGGGCGCGCCGGTTGCTGGCGAGCCGGCCCGCTCCCCCGCGGAGCCCCGCGACCCCGGCCTTGTCGAGCTTGTCGCACACGTTGTCCAGCTTGCGGTTGAACTTCGTCAGGGGCCAGCCGAGCCGGGCGGCCGCCTGCGCGGAGGACGGAATCGAGCTCAGTCCCGTCCCGTCGCGGCGCAGCATGGGCTCGGCCAGCGCGACGATCAGCGCCCGCTGGGAATCGGTGAGCAGCACGGGGCCGATCGTGGTCTGGCCGCCGCCGTCGTTCGCCGTCCATTCCTGGCGGAACGCGGGCGCGGCGACGTGCACGGAGAACTCGTAGGTGGTCGGGCCGGCGGTGAAGACCACGTTCGTCCGGCTGAACACGAGCGGGATCCGCGCGCCGGGCGCGACCCACGCCTGCAGGCCGCCGCTGGGGTCCGCGACGGTCGCCGAGAGCCGGGAACCGACGTTGGAGAGCCACCACATGCCGTCGTAGCGGGCCACGGTGAGGAAGCTCCGGTGGAGATACGGGTTGTCGTCGACCTCGAGGTCCCCCTCGCGCCCGATCCGGAAGACCTTGTCCTGGGCCACGGGGTACCACTCCCCGCAGAAGTCGATGGCCACGTCCGGCACGGCTAACCTCCCGCGCAATGGCGTGCGGGGTCCGAGGCCTTGCCGTTCGCGCGCACGACGAGCACCTGGATGCAGGTCGGCTGGCCCTCGACCCGCGGCGTCCGCGCGCGGGCCGCCCCGACCTTGCGGCTCTCCCCCTGGTCGGTGGCCGTGACCGGGGCCCAGTAGTAGACGTCGCCGTCGCGGGGCTCGGGGTTCTCCCACGTGAACACGACCGTCCCGCCCGACGCCGTCGCGGCGAAGCCGGCCGCCGCGGGGACGATCCCCTCGTCCCCGACGAGCGCATCCGCCGGCCCCTGCGAGATCGGCGCGCCGGACCGTGCGTCCGGGCCGTCCGTGGCGGCCCTTCCGTTGGCGAGGGCCCCCGCCACGGCCACGCCGACGGCGACGACCGCCACGGCGGCGCCGGCCCCGGCGACGAGCGCGGTCGGGAAGCGCTGCCGGGGCTGCGTCCCGCCGGATCCGGACGGCGCGGGCGCGGGCGACGCGGGCGGCAGCCACCGCTGCTCGGGGGCCGGCGCCGGAGCCTCGGATGCCCGGGGCCCGCCGCCCGGCTGGGTGCCGCCGGGCAGGCTGCCGCGCACGACGGTGGCGCCGTCGTCGGTCCCCGCCGGACCCGCCGGGTCGATGGAGACCACCCGACGGACGCGCGTGGCCTCGCCGTCGGCCTCCCGCGCGCCCTCGGGGAGCCCGGCGTCATCGAGCACCTCGAACGGGGTGACCGACAGCCCGAGGTCCGCCTGG
Source organism: Arthrobacter halodurans (assembly GCF_041877255.1). NCBI lineage: Bacteria > Bacillati > Actinomycetota > Actinomycetes > Micrococcales > Micrococcaceae > Arthrobacter > Arthrobacter halodurans. Next base: position 104,379 of record NZ_JBHDLJ010000009.1, on the reverse strand, counting down.
ACCCGCTGCAGCGACAGCGCGAGCTGCCGGGCGGACTCGAAGCGGGCGCCGGGTTCCTTGGACAGGGCCGTCGCGAGCGTCCGCTCCAGCGCGGCGGGGACGTCGGCGCGGTTCAGCGGCCGCAGCGGGGCGCCGGCGATGCGGCCGATCAGCTCCCGCTGGGAGTTGTCCGCGCCGGGGCGCACGAACGGCGAACTCCCGGCGAGGAGCGTGTAGAGGGTGGCCCCGAGGGACCACACGTCCATGCGCACCCCGTCCGGCGAGCCGCCGGCGAACGCCTCGGGCGGGGACCACGGAATGGAGAGCCCCGCGTCGTCGTCGAGCGTGTCCGTGGTGCCGGAGATGCCGAAGTCGGTCAGCGCGGGACGGTTGTAGTCGGTGACGAGGATGTTCGCCGGCTTGATGTCCCGGTGCACGATCCCGGCACGGTGCGCCGTTTCGACGGCGGAGGCGACCTGGATGCCCACGGAGAGGACCTCGTCGACGCCGAGGCGCCCGCGGCGGTAGCGGACGTCGAGGCTGGGCCGGGAGCAGTACTCCATGGCCAGGTACGAGTGGCCCTCCGTGGTGACGTTGGCCTCGTAGATCGTCACGATGTACGGGTGCGAGGACAACTGGGCCATGAGGTTGGCCTCGGACTCGAACCGCCGCCGCGCACCCTGCGTCCTGAGGTCCGAGAGCAGCACCTTCACGGCGACCTTCCGCCGGGGCCTGTCCTGCTCGTAGAGGTACACGTCGGAGAAGCCGCCCGTGCCCAGCAGCCCGAGGTACTCGTAGCCGGCGATGGCCGGCGGCGGGGCGGGCGGCCGCTGGCGGCTCACAGGAGCCCCTCGAAGCGCAGCGACACGCCGTCGCCGAGGTCCGCGATGTCGCCGTCGAGCAGCATGAGGGACTCTCGCCGGCCCAGCCGGCGCGGGGACTGGCCGGGGCGGACCAGGAGGGTCCCGTTGGTCGCGTCGAGATCCACCAGCATCACGTGCCAGCCGTCCAGCCGGACCTCCACGTGGGACCGCGAGATGTCGCCGCCGGGGCTCTTGACCTGCACGACGCGCGGCATGGCGCCGCCGGCGGAACGCGCGACGGAGGGCTGCCGGCCGACGACGGCCGAGCGGTCCAGCTCCACGGACTCGCCGGTGGAGAGCAGCATGCGGCCGAGCGCGGGGCGGCGGGTGCGGACGGTCTCGCCGTCCAGCTCGGCGCCGCAGCGGCCGCAGGCGGACGACGTCGGAGGGTTCGAGTGCCCGCCCGCGCACCGCCGCGCCAGCACCAGCGGCCCGGTGTCCGGTGCGGTGCCGGCTCCGGCGGGCTCGGGCGACCGGGCCGGCGGCAGCTCGCTGCGCATCAGCGTATGGCCGTCGTGGTCCCCGAGGCCGGCGTCCGGGGCGGGGATGGGTTCCGGGGACGGGGCGACGGCGGCGCGGGCCGCGGCCAGCCACGGCACGGCGTCGATCAGCCGCTGCGCGTCGGGGAGCGCGGCCGTGCTCGCGGCTTGCGGGGCGCGCGGTTCGGACGCGGAATGCGCCGCGCCCGGCGAGAGGATGGTGTGCTCCCCGTCGGCGTCCCCGGCCGTCACGGGCGTGTCCTCCGTCGCGGGCGTGTCCTCCGTCGCGGGCTCCTCCGGCTGCCGGTCGTCGTCGGCGTCGTGGAAGGCCGTGGTTTCCTCGGAGGCGTCCCCCGGGGCCGGGGGCGGGACCGGCTCGGTCTCGGGCGCGGGCGCGACCGCGGACTCGCGGAGGGGCGCCGGTTCGGGCGCGGCCCCGGCGGCGACGATCGGCAGCGGGGCGGAGAGGGGCTCGATGGCCAACTCCCCCCCGGCCAGCGGCAACTCGACGAAGAGGCGGCCGAAGGGGACCACCCCCTCGGCGAGCGGGTACCCCCGGTCGCCGGACGCGTCCGGACGGATCTCCTCGTCCACGGCCACGGCGAAGCGCCGCTGTCCCGGGAGCCGCCGCTCCGCCCAGGTGCTCACCCCGAGGCCGCTCACGTGCGTGCTCAGCTCGGGGCCGTCGGCGGTCAGCGAGAGCGGGCCGCGCAGGATCACGTGGAGGTCCTCGGCGAGCTCGAGCACGCCGAACGGCGGCATCCCGGTCAGGCTCAGCCCCCGGCCGGAGAGCACCGCGGAAAGCAGCGACTCGACCGACCCCGGGGTCGCGAGCTCGCCCCACAGCCGCTCGACGTCCGCCGTGGCGGTGTCCCCGGGCAGCAGGAGGGCGCGGCCATGGCGCACCAGGGCGATCCAGGGGCCCGGGACATAGCGGATGCTCGGGGTCATGGGGACGTTCCTTCGCTGCGGGGCTGGGTGTGGCCGTCCTCGGGGTCCGGCCGGGGCGCGGTGTCGGAGTTCGCGTCGTCGGCGTGCGCGTCGCCGTCGTGCGCATCGCCGTTGTGCGCGGGGACAACGTCGACCACGACCACCGTGATGTTGTCCCGGCCCCCGGACTTCAGCGCCGCCTGGACCAATTCGTCGACGGCGTCCTGCGGGGCGGCGTGGCGGGTGAGGACCTCGGCGATGTCCTCGTCGCGCACCTCGCCGGTGAGCCCGTCGGAGCAGATGAGGAGGCGGTCGGCGGCGCGGACGGGCAGCAGCCAGAAGTCGGCCTCGCTGTCCTCGCCGGTGCCGAGCGCGCGGGTGATGACGTGCCGCCGCGGATGGAAGATGGCCTCCTCCGGCGTGATCCGTCCCTGGTCGACGAGCTCCTGCACCTCCGAGTGGTCCACGGTGACCTGCGCGAGCCGTCCGCGGCTGAGCAGGTACGTGCGCGAGTCCCCGACGTTGAACACCAGCCAGTACGGCACGCCGGCCTCGCGGACCAGCGCCGCGCCGGTGAGGGTGGTCCCGGCACGGGATCCGGCGGCCCGCCGGATGGCGAGGTCGGCGGCCTGCATCCACTGCTGGAGGTCCGCGGCGGTGAGCTCCCCGTGCGCGGCGTCCTGGCCCTCGGCCAGCGTGGCGACGCAGATGCCGCTCGCGACCTCGCCCGCCTCGTGGCCGCCCATCCCGTCGGCGACCGCGAACAGGTGGCGGTCCGCCAGGAGCGCGTCCTCGTTCAGGGGCCGCCTCAGGCCGCGGTCCGTGGCGAAACCGTAGTCCAGCCGGAACGCGCCGCCCACCGCCCCCGTGGCCTCGGCGCTCACGCCCGCTCCACCGAGAAGTGGCGGTCGCCGAAGTGCACCGTGTCGCCGAACGCGGCGCGCTGCGCGCGGCCGGCGGGCAACGGCCGCCGTTGGCCGCCCGCGGTGATGCCCGAGCCGTTGGTCGAGTTGCGGTCCGTCACCCACACCCCGGAGCTGTCCGCGGCGAGGTGCAGGTGGGTCTTCGAGACCGACCGGCCCATGTCCGCGAAGTTGAAGAGCGCGGCCACCCGCTCGCCCTCCAGCGGGGCGGGGTTGCGTCCGACCAGGGCCGTGGCGTCGAGGCGCAGGACCTGCCCGTCGTCGAACACGAGGCGCGCCCCGACGGACTCCGCCGCGGTGCGCCGCAGCTGCGTGTGCCCCAGGTCCTCGTCGGCCGCGGCCGGATCGTCGCGGGGCTCCCCCGGGGCGGTCGGCGCCGGGCCCGCGGGCGCCGCGGCGGGTCCCCGCCCCGGGACCTCGCTGATCGGCGCGGACACGGCGGCGTCCGCGGCGAGGGCCGGCCATTCGCGGGCGGCCGGCGGCGGCGCCAGCTCGGGATGCCCCGACTGGCCGGGAACCGTCACGCCGCCGGGCGCGAAGGTGGACGGACCGTGCAGGCCGCCGGTCGTCAGCGGGTCACGCCCCTGGGCCACGTCGACGACGAGCGTCTTCGCGAGCCGGTCGTGCCAGCCCTGCCGCTGGTGGTTGGGGTCCCAGAGGTTCGAGAGGACGACGACGACGGGGCCGGCCACGGGCACGATCCCCGCGGCGGCGACGGCCAACCGACGCAGGAACACCTTTGACCAGCCGGGGGCGAAGCCGTCCTCGTCGGCGGTCCGCAGGCCCAGCGCCAGGTTGCCGGGCGTCTTGCCAGCCTGGGCCTCCCAGCCCCACAACGCGATCCCGTAGGCCAGCAGCAGCGCCAGCAGCAGCAAGGACGGCGACGCCAGCGACGCCGCGGCCGCGCCCGACGCGGACGCCGCCGCGAGGGTCTGGGCCTGCAGCCCCGCGAAGACCATGACGGCGAGCGCCGGCGGCACGGCGTCGAGCAGCCAGGCCGCCAGCCTCTTGCCGGCTGCGGCGTTGACCAGATGGAGCGCTGCGGCCACTGGCTAATCCCCCTTCTTCGGTGCGTCTACTGTACGGATGCGGTCCGCGGACCGGGTCGCGCGGCGCGCTCCCCGGCCGGCCGCGGCGTCGTGGAACAGCGACCTCGGCGAGAACCTGGCGCGTTGGCGCTTCCAGAAGCCTACCGACGATCTCATCCCCGCGAGTTGCTCGTCCACGAGGTTCCAGTAGTCCGCCACCTGCGCCTCCGTGGGCTCACGGGCGCCGAAAACGGCCCCGTCGGCGCGGCGGGCCAGCTGCAGGACCGTTCCCGAGGATCCGGGGAAGTCCTCCCCCAGCGCCCGGGCGTTCTCGCGCCGGGTGCCGCGGCCGTCGGGGCGCGCGCCCAGGTCGGTGGCGAGGCTGAGGACCTCGCTCCAGCCCCCGCCGACACGGTCCGCGGGCACGGGCGCCCCGAAGCGCGCCGCGCGGCGGCGCAGCTTCAGCCACGCGACGACCAGCAGCGGAAGCGCCAGCGCCAGCAGCGGGACGGCCGCGGTCGCCAGCGCCACGATCAGCGGCCCCCACCGGTCCCAGAACGATTCGCCTTGCTCGTCGGCGTCCTGCGGCTCGGGGGCCGTCTCGGGCGGGAGTTTGGCGGCGTCCTGCGGGGGCGGGGGCGGCTGGAGGACCTGCGGCTGCGGGATGGACTGCGGCTCCTGCTGCGGGGGCGTGGGTTCCTTGTCCTTCTCCGGCGTCGGGTCGAAAGCGACCCAGCCGACGTTCTCGAACGCGATCTCCACCCACGCATGCGCGTCGCTCCCCGTGATCCGCACCGTCCCGGCGGGGTCGTACTTCTCCGGGTAGAAGCCCATGACGACACGGGCGGGCATCCCCTGCTCCCGCGCCATGAGGGCCATGGCGGCGGCGTACTGCTCGTCGTCGCCGATCATGTCCTCGGCGTCGAGCAGCGCCGCGATGCGCGCCGCCCCGTGGCCGGACAGGCTCGGGACCTCGTTTTCCTTGCCGTTGGAGAAGAAGCCTCCGGTCTTCAACACGGTCTCCATGTTGCGGGCCCGCGCGAGCGGCGTCTCGCCGGCCCCGGCGTACTCGGCGCCCTTGCCGGCGACCGACTGCGGGACGTTGGCGAGCTCCGGCAGGCGGGCGTCGGAGAACCCGAAGCCGGCCAGCTCCTTCTCGGCGATCCGCACCGGGAAGACGACGTCGGCCGTGTAGGAGTCCCCCTCGCGCAGCGGGACGGTGCTGAGCGCGGTCTCCGCCTCGGCGTTGTGGAAGAGGGAGCGCGCCATGGAGCCGGCGCGGTCCCCGGCGAAATCCACGCCCGCGAGCCCGCCACCGCCGGGCAGCCAGACCCCGGAGTAGCCCTGCACGGTGATGCCGAGCCTCCCCGATTCGCGGCGCCGGTCGGCCGCCGCGTCGGCGTTGATGCTCCCGGTGTCGCCGACGGGGCTGAAGTTGCCGCCGGAGCGCGGGTCGACGTTGAAGACCATCCCGTCGTAGGAGTCCAGCGCCGCGAGCCGGATGCGCTCGCCCTCGGGCAGTCCCGTGACGGTGAACAGCGGGTCGTCGGCCTGGTCCTTGACGTAGCTGCGGAAGCGCATCAGCGGGCTCGGGTAGTCGTACAGGTCCACGGGCGGCACGACGGCGTCGCGCAGGACCTGGCGGTCGTCGCTCGCGGTGAGGACCGGGGCGGCCACCACCGTCGCCCCGCCCGCGATCGACAGGACGAGCGCGCCCAGTCCGATGCGGCGCAGCCGGCCGTCGCGCGCGGCGCGCCGGCCCGCTTCACCGCCCCCCACGGGCGCGACGGCGGCGCCGGCGGACCGGTCGACGTGGCGCCGCCACGCGAGCCACGTCACCAGCGCGACCGTCAGGAGCACGCCGCGGAACACCGGCATGGGCGCCTCGCGGGTACCGAAGCCGATGCCGACGACGAACATCACGGCGACGGGCAGCACGGCGGCGAACGCTGAGCGCAGGCGCCAGGCGAGCAGGCCGGCGGCGAGCCCGGTGACGAGCGCGGCGAGGAAGGGCACGACCAGCATGCCGCCACGCGTCCCGACGGGCGGGGCGACCGTGAGGACGTCCTTCCACGACAGCACGATTCCGGCGACCAGCGTGCGCAGGGACTCCAGGCTCGGCACGACGCCGGCCGTGGCCTCGGCCGGCGTCGCGAGCGGCGTGCCGAAGACCAGGTAGGCGCCGGCGGCGACGCCCGCGGTCGTGAGGAAGCCGAGGCCGAGCCGCACGTGGGCGTACGCGGTGCCCAGCCCGAGCGCGGCGCCGCCGAGGCCCGCGGCCACGTAGCGGGGGTCCCCGCCGAACGCGCCGTGGAGGCCCAGGACGCCGAGGGCCAGCCCGGTCAGGAGCGCCGCGGCGTCGACCGCGTGGCGGGCGGCGGGACGGCCCGCGTGCTCCGCGGCCGCCGCGCGCCGGATCCTCACGGGGCCGCCTTCCGCAGGACCAGGCCCAGGTCGTCGAGGGAGCCCAGGGAGATGACGGTGAGGTCGCCGATGCTCGCCCGTCCCGGCTGGAGCCCCTGCGCGCAGCGCAGGGCGAACGCGCGGACGCCCACGGGCACGTGGACGCTGGCGGCGCGCAGCTGCGAGGGCGTGGCCACCGAGCCGGTCACCAGGAAGAACACGGAGGCGTTGGGGACGGCGTCCGCGGTGGCCCGCGCGAGGTCCACGAGGGTGGCGCGCCGGGCACGGCCCTCGATCCGGGTCATGTCGTCCAGGAGGTTCCGCCCCGTTTCCGTGCGCAGCGGCCCGTCCTGCGTCATGACGCTGAGGTTGCGCTGCTCGCGGACGGCCTGCAGCCCGATCGAGGCCGCCGCGGAGACCGCCAGCTCGAAGTCGCTCTCCGCGGCGAACTCCTGCGTGTTCGTGGACAGGGACACGGCGAGGTGGGAGCGGCGCGTCTCCTCGAACTGGCGGACCATCAGTTCGCCCGTCCGGGCGGTGGACTTCCAGTGGATGTGCCGGCGGTCGTCGCCGGCGACGTAGTCGCGCAGGGCGTGGAAGGAGACGTCCGAAGACGACAGGTCCCGGGTGGGAAGGCCCTCGAGGTCGCGGATGAAGCCGGAGCTCGAGCCGTCCAGCGCCGTCGTGCGCGGATGGACGAAGAGGTCCCGCGTGTCCGTCCACCTGACCTGTCGGCGCAGCAGCCCGAAGGGGTCCTGGCGGATGGAGCGCACCGGCCCGACGGGGATGACGGCGCGCCGCTGGGTCGGGATGGTGAAGAGGTCCTCGTGCACGGCCCCCGGTCCGAGCCGCGGGACGTGGAAGTGGGCGGTCGCGGCCCCGACCGGGAGCTCCATGGATGACGGCGCCAAGGCCTTCGGCGCGGCGTTGCGCACCTCCATGCCGCCGACGGCCCGGTCTCCGACGGCGACGCGCGTGCGGTTCAGGTCCAGGCGCACCTCGTAGACGGAACGTCCGAGCACGAAGGCGACCGCGCCGACCAGCAGCAGCGCCCCCATCAGGGCCGCGATCCGCGCCTCCTGCCAGCCGAAGGCCCCGCCGAGCGCGGCCAGGACCAGCACGACGGCGGCCAGCAGCCAGCCCAGCGGAGAGACGACCTCGGTGACCGGGCCGAGCGTGGTCCGCCGCCAGGCGCTGGCGCGACGCCAGGCGGGCGCGGCGTACGGAGCCGCGAGCCGCGCGGCCTCGCGCCAGAGCGGGGACGGGCGCGGTCCGCTGCGCCGGGGGCGCGCGGACGCGCGGCGGCGCTCCTGCGTGGGGGTGCTCATGCGTGCGTGCCCTTCCGTGTGCGGATCAGGCGTTCGCGAGCGAGCGCTGTTGGGGTGCGGCGGTGTCCGCGAGCACCCGGGCCAGGACGGCCTCGGCCGTCGCGCCGGCGAACTCGGCCTCGGGGTCCATGACGAAGCGGTGGGTCCAGACGTAGGGCGCGAGTTCCTTGACGTCGTCCGGCAGGACGTAGTTGCGTCCCTCCGCGGCGGCCCACACCTTCGCGGCGCGGACCATGGCCAGCGCCCCGCGGACGGACACGCCCACGCGGGTCTCGTCGGCCTCGCGTGTGCCCTCGCAAAGGCGCGCCACGTACTCCAGGACGGCCTCGTCCACGTGGGCCGTGGCCGCGAGGTCGGCCATGTCCGCGACGGCCTGCGTGGTGATGATCGCCTGCAGCGCGGCCGAGCGGTCGCGCGTGGCGGCCCCGGACAGCAGCCGGACGGTGGACTCCCGGTCGGGGTAGCCGAGGGACGTCTTGATCAGGAAGCGGTCCAGCTGCGCCTCGGGAAGGCGGTACGTGCCCGCCTGCTCGATCGGGTTCTGCGTGGCGATCACCATGAAGGGGCGCCCCTGCGGGTACGTCGTCCCGTCCACGGTGACGCGTCCCTCCTCCATGACCTCCAGGAGGGCCGACTGCGTCTTCGGCGACGCGCGGTTGATCTCGTCGGCCAGGACCAGGTTCGCGAAGATCGGCCCCCGGTGGAACTCGAAGCGCTGCGTCTTCTGGTCGTAGATCGTGATGCCGGTGACGTCCGACGGCAGCAGGTCCGGGGTGAACTGGATGCGCGAGTGCGTGCCCTGGACGGTGGCCGACAGGGCGCGCGCGAGCATCGTCTTGCCCGTGCCGGGCGCGTCCTCGAGCAGCACGTGGCCCTCGGCCAGCATGGCCGTGAGGACCAGCTTGACGACGTCGTCCTTGCCGAGGACGGCGCGGCCGACGTTGGCGACGAGTTTCCCGAAGGTGCCGGCGAACCACTCGCCCTGTTCGTTGGTCATGGTCATGTCGTGGTGCTCCTCGTGCGGGGTGATTCGTGCGGAGTGATGCGTGCGGGAAGGAGGTCGGGCGGTGCGCCGCTAGTTGGTGGGCCAGGTGTGGACGTCGTTGGTCCAGACGGTCAGTCCGCCCTTGGTCAGCCTGACCGTGAGGGGCATCCTGTAGCCGGACCCGTTCCAGCACTCAAGCGTCTGGGCGGTGGACCCGTTGACGCCCACCTGGTTGGCGTAGTTGTTGAACTTGTTGGTCCGCCCGCTGTTGAAGCAGTCGGCCTGCCACGTGCCGGCGTGCCCGTCGGTGAAGTCGGACAACTCGACGCGCAGCTTGTAGCAGCTGACCGTGCACCCGGGCTCGCTCACCGGCGGACCGGAGACCAGCCGGGCCTTGGGGTCCGGCGGCGGCGGCGGGGCCGGGTTCGTCGTCTCGCTGATCCGCCAGGAGCCGGTTTGCCCCTCGCTGTCCGTGGCCGTCACCGTCAGCGTACGGCTGGTGTCGTACCCCAGGCCGCCGACGCGCTGGTCGCCGTCGTTGGGGGTCGATCCGTAGCCGCCGTCGACCCGGACGGAGAGGGTCACCGGCCGCCCGTTGGCGTAGGCGCCCTGGTTCGCGTTCCACCGGAAGTCGATCCAGTCGTCGCCGTGGCTGGCGGACCGGCCGCCGCCGTCGCGCAGCGGGCCGTAGGAGCTGGTGCTGTTGGAGCCCGGGCTCGGGTCGCCGGCACCCGCCGCGTTGAGCGCCCGGACGCGCCAGGTGTGCGCCGAGCCGTTCGCGTCGGTGGCGACGACGGCGCCCGGCCCCGGGATCGGCTGCCAGGCGCCGCCGTCGGTGGAGTACTGGTAGCCGGTGATCGGCGAGCCGTTCGCGCCGGGCGCCCGGAAGTCCAGGCGCACGCGGTTGTTCTGGCCGGTCGCCGTCGCCGTCGGGGCGCCGGTCGCCAGCGGGCGGCCGTAGGGGGTGACCGCGGTCGAGCGCGCGCTCTGCGGCGAGGCGCCGACCTTGTTGCGGGCCGTGACGGAGAAGCTGTAGGACCCGGTGGTCTTCAGCCCGGTGAGCGTCTGGCTCCTCGTGTTCCCGGGGACGTCCAGCGTCCTGACGGGCGAGCCCCCCTCGAAGACCCGGAGCGCGTAGCCCTGGAGCGGCGCCCCGTTGCCGTCGGGCGCGGACCAGTCCACGGTGACGACGCCGCCGTCGACCGCGGAATCCTGGCGGACAGCCGTGGGGGCCGAGGGCTGGAAGGGCTTGCCGGCCGGGATGACCCCGGCGGAGTAGGTGCTCCACGGAGAGGGCTTGTCCGCCTTGTTCAGCGCCTGGACCCTGAACTGGTAGGACACCCCGTTGGCCAGGCCCTCCCAGGTGTAGCCCGTGCCGGTGATGCCCGTGACCTGGGTGACGCCGCCGGCGGGGGCCGGGGAGATCTCCAGCGTGTAGGACGTCACGGGCGACCCGCGGCTCACGGGCGCGGTCCACGCGACGGCGGCCTCCCGGTCCCCGTAGGTGGTGGTCGGCGGGGCGGGCTGCTCCGGCTCGACGTCGGGTCGCGCCTCGGCCGACTCGGCCGAGGGCTCGGACTCCTCCACCGCGTTGGTCGCCGTCACGCTGAAGGTGTACGTCGCGTCGTTCGTGAGCCCGGTCAGCGTGCAGGTCGTCGACTCGCACCGCTGCTCGAACCCGTTGCCGCGGACCGTGTAGTACTCGATCGGCGCCCCGTTGTTCGCGGGGGCGTCCCACTGCAGCACCACGGTCCGGTCGCCGGTGGACTCGACGCGCGGCAGGCCTGGGGCCTCCGGGCGCCCCTTGACGTTCAGGGTGACGGTGCCGTCGACCTCCCGGTCCGCGTCCTCGGTGATGTCGCCGATGGTGTACTGGACGGTCATCGTGCCGACAAAGGACTCGGCGGGGGTGATCGCCAGCCGGTCGCCGCGGACCTCCGCCGAGCCCTCGCCCTGCGTGCCGGTGGCGCCGACGAGCCGCAGCGCGCCCTCCCCGGCGTACGGATTGTGGTCGTTCGCCAGGACGTCGACGGTCTCCGTGCGGCCCTGGTGCGCGTCCGGCACCGTGTCGTCCACGGCGACCGGCAGCTCCCGGTTGGACGCCAGGACGGAGATCGCGACGGTGGCCGGCACCGGCGGGTTGGAACCGTCCTCCACGGTGACGGTCACGGCGCCGCGCGTGCCCTTCGGCGTTGTGGCCGGGGCGGAGGCGGTCAGGACGTGCCCGTCGACGAGGCCCACCTCGACGCCCTGGATGTTCGTCTCCGCCAGCCTGAAGACCAGCTTCGCGGCGTCGCCCTCGTCCGGGTCCGTCGCGGTCCCGCGCAGGTCCAGCCGCGCCGGGTCCTCGCCCGCGGCGACCTCGAGCGAGTTGGACTGCAGGGTCGGCGGCCGGTTCTCCTCCGGGCGCGGCAGGACCGTGATCGGGATCGACAGGACGGCCGCGAGACCCTCCGGGTCGTCCGGCCCGGTGCCGTCGGTGACCTCGACGGTGACCGAGGCCGGACCGGCGTAGTCCGGGGCGGCGCGGAAGGACAGCTCGGCCGCCGACCTCACCAGCGGGCCGTCGTTGGCGGGCACGGACCGCACCGTGTCCTCGCCCGTCAGGCGGGGGGCGTGTCCGTCGCGGACCTGGACGAGCTCGTCCAGGCGCAGCGGCAGCGTCTCGCCCGCCATGATCTCCAGCGGGGTGTCGCTCCGGAGCACGGGACGCGCCTCGCCGGAGCCGGGGACGTGCGCGAACGCCGTCGAGGACAGCCCGTCGACGTCGGTGACGGTGTAGGCGATCACCTGCGCCCGGGCCTGGACCCGGACGCTCAGCACCCCGTCCCGCACGGTCGCCGTGTCCGGCTCGTCCGGCAGGGCGATCTCGAGTTCGTCGGTGCGGCCGTCGGGATCCTCGTCGTTGTCCAGCACGGCGAGGGACACCTCGTCCCGGCCCACCGTCTCCTGCAGCGACGCGCGGTCGTCGCGGGCGATCGGCGCGAGCAGCTTCGCGTCCGGGTCGGCCTGGACGGTGAGCGTGGCCGACGCCGTGCCCCCGCGCCCGTCGGTGGCGTTGTAGCGCACGGACAGGGAACCCTTCTCCGGCGGCGACGTGACGACGATCCGGCCGTCCGCCACCCGGGCGTCGACGCCCTCGGCGGCCGACAGGTCGTCGACCAGGGCGATCCTGTCCCCGTCCGGGTCGGTGTCGTTGGAGAGCACGTCCACGGAGACGGGACGCCCGGGGCGGACCGTGATCGAGTCGTTGGCGGCCACCGGCGGGTTGTTGGCGGTGGACAGCGGCGCGATGCCGACCATGACCGTGCCGGTGGACCGTGCGCCGAGCCGGTCCTCCACGACGTAGGTGAAGACGTCCGTCCCGCTGGCTTCCCGGCCGGCCGTGTACTCGATCGCGGAGCCGCGGACCTTCGCGGTGCCGAGCGTCGGGGCCGTGCCCAGCTGGACGAGGGTGACCGAGTCGCCGTCGGGATCGATGCCGTCGAGCGGGATGTCGATGGACGTGCCGCCGCCGGCGAACACGCGGCCCTCCACCTGCTCCGGGTTCGGCGGCGCGTTGTTCTCCAGGTCCTGCGGCTGCACCTGGAAGCTGACGCGCGCGTTGGCCTCCTGCCCGTCCGGGCCGGCGACCGTGTAGACGACCGAGACCCGGCGCGGCTTGCCGTCGAACGCGCCGGCGCGGAAGCGCACGGTGTCGTCGGCGACGCTGACCAGGCTGCCCTCGCCGATCCCGTCCGTCTCGCGCAGGTCCGGACGCAGGGTCAGCTCGGCGCCGTTGGGGTGGACGTCGTTGTCCAGCACGTCGACGGTGGCCACGTCCCCGGCGCGGACCAGGACCGTGTCCGGATGGGGGCGCGGCGGATCCAGCCGCGGCGGGGAGGGCACGGGGATGACGGTGATCTCACCGGTGGAGACGCCGCTGCCGTTGGAGACCGTGTAGGTGACCTTCGTGGGCTCGGTCAGGCCGCGGACGTCCGCGACGCGGACGAAGCTGTTCCGCTCGACCGACACCGTGAACGGCGCCGCGCGCGGCACCTGGGCGCCGGTGAGGACCAGCACGCCACCGGCCGGATCGGAGTCGTTGCCGAGGACGTTCACGAGCACGTCGCCCCCGGCGGGCAGCAGCGCGACGTCGCGGACGGCCACGGGATTGCCGGTGTTGCGCGCGGGATCCTTCACGTCGATCCGGATCAGGCCCGCGGCGCTGGAGGGTCCGTTGGTGGCGACGTATTTGGCGTAGAAGGTGCCGGTCCGCTGTCCGCGCAGGGTGACGGTGCCCGTGTCGGCGTTGGAGGCGAGGTCCAGGCCGTCGACCCGGTCGACGTTGGCCAGGCGCAGCCCGGCGCCGGACGGGTCCGCGTCGTTCTGCAGGGGCGAGAACGTGACCTCCTCGCCCACGTTCGCCACGACGTGGTCGGTCGCGGGAATCGGCGGGATGGTCGACTTGGCCAGCACCTCGACGACGATGCGCCCCTGGGCGCCCTCGCGCCCGTCGGAGACCTGCACGGTGATGTCCTTGCGGCCCACGGCCTTGCCGTTGTCCTGGAAGGTCAGCGCGCCGTCGGGCCGGACCCGGATGGCGTCGTTGTCCTTGCTGGCGCCGCCGAGCAGCTGCAGGTCGTCGCCCTCGGGATCGCTCCAGTCGGTGAGGATGTTCTGCGTCACGGACCCGCCCTGCTGCACGCGCAGCGTGGTGACGCGCTCCTGCACCGGCGCGCTGTTCTCCGCCGGCGGGACCACGCGCACGGTGGCCTTGCCCGTGGCCTCGCCGCCCCTGCCGTCCGAGGCGCGGTACGTGAAGGCCGTGCGGCCCGACGCGTCCTCGGGGACCACGAGCTGGAAACCGGTGCCGTCGTAGATGCGCTGGAGCGTGCCGACGGAGGGTTGCCGGCCCTCCAGCGACGCGACGAGCAGGTCGCCGTCGGGGTCGACGTCGTTGAAGAGGACCGGCAGGGCCGTGGTCCGGCCCGCGCGGACACCGAAGTCGTCGGGCTTGGCGATCGGCCGCTTGTTCTCCTCGGTGCGGTTCGGCAGCTCGATGGCGTCGGTGATCTCCTTGGAGTCCTCCTTCTTCGCCTCGCCCTTGCCCTGGGGCGGCTCCAGGTCGCTCCAGTTGTCGACCACCTGCATGCCGTCGTTGACGAGCCACACCAGCCCGGTGGCGACGTCGTTGAGGACCACGACGTCGCGGTTCACGCGGAACGCGAGTTCGGCGCCCCCGCCGAGCCCGGGGATCGTGGCGGCGTCGTCCGCGGCGTCGTCGTCGCAGTCGCGCACGTACTGCGCGCTGCCCTGCCACGCCGCGTAGGTGCAGCCGCCGACCCGCACCGGCTGGATCGCCTGGCCGGCCGAGCCCAGCGGCCGGTACTCCGCCTCGCCGCCGCGCAGCGGCACGGTCGCGAGCTTGTTGGCCAGCGCGACGACGACCGCGTCGCTGTCCGCGCCCGGTGCCTGCAGCTTGCCGCCCTCCGGGTCCACGACGGCGGACGTCGTCCCGTCCGAGGTCAGGAGGTCGCCGGAGGCCGCGTCGAAGACGACGGCGGTGTCCCCCACGACGCTCAGCTGCGGCTCGGCCAGGGACGACAGCCCCGCGACCTCGCGGTCGACGCCGGGCTCGAAGGCCCCGTCGGCCGCCGGCGTGTAGCTGCGGAAGCGGTTCGCGGCGAGGTCCACGGCCCAGACGGTGTCGTCCGCGCCGACGGCCGACAGGGCTCCGCCCTCGGCGTCAAGGAGCGGCTCCCGGTCCTGCGAGGCGAATTCGCCCAGCCGGTCGGTCCGGGCCGCGTAGACGATGCCGCGCTCGCCGTCGGTCACCGCCACCACCTCGGACCCGTAGGAGAAGGTGGAGTTCGCGGGCAGGGCGAAGTCGTCGGTGAACTGCACCATCGCCGGGTCGATCGACGTCAGGGACGCCTGCTCGAGGTTGCGCACGAACACGCGCTCCGCGTTCTGCGCCAGGTCGTAGCGCGGCAGCGGGGTCAGCACGCCCCCGTCGAGGACCTTGGACTGGTAGTTGAGGTGGCCGACCTTGTTGATGGATTGGTTGACGACCCACACGCCGCCGTCGTTGAGGTCCACGTCGGCGGTCTCGAAGCCGGGATAGACCACGGCCCCCGTCACGGCCAGGGCCGTCGCGGCCGACAAGGCCGCGGCCTTGTAGCCCGTGGACTTGCCCGGGTTCATTCCCCATCGGGACATGCTGAGACCTCACGTCGTCTGCGCTTGTCGCCGGGCGCTCCCCAGTGGCCGGCGTCGACCGGGCACGAGTCTATACGACGGACTGGAGTGGCGCGTGGGGAGAACTCCCCATGCCAGCCCGCGATTTGGACCGGCGCGCCCCCGGCGCCGCGGGGGTCAGTCCAGGACCAGTCCGGCGCCCTCGCCCGGGGAGAGCAGGACGGGGTTGATGTCGCCGAAGCCGCGGACCGACGTCGTCTCCCGCGGGGTGAGCACGAACCGCGGATCGTCGGCGAGCGTGGCGGCGGTCAGCGAGTCCGTAAGCACCGTGCCGGGCTCCGCGAGCGACGTGAGCCGGGCCGCGAGGTTCACGGTGGGGCCGTAGATGTCGCCGAGCCGGGAGAGGATCCGTCCCCAGACGAGCGACACGCGCGTGTCGGGAAGCAGCTCGTCCGCGGCGAACTCCCGCGCCAGCGACAGCGAGATCTGCGCGCCCGCCTGCGGGGTCTCGGCGACGAAGAGCACCTCGTCGCCGATGGTCTTGACCAGGCGGCCGCCGCCGACCGAGATGACCTCGGCGCACTTGTTCTCGAAGCGCTGCACCAGTTGGGCCAGCGTCCGCTCGTTCATGCGCCGCGAGAGGCTGGTGTAGGAAACGAGGTCCGCGAAGCCGACGGCCCGGGCCAGCGGCAGCGGCGCGTCGTCCTCGCTCCCGTCGCGGCCGGCCTCGCTGGAGGCCAGACCGGTCTCGGCGCGCACGCCCAGCCGGTGGACGGCCGAGTTGAGCTGGCGGCGCCAGGAGTACAGGAGGATCTTCTCCAGCGGATCGATCAGCTCCGGCAGGAGCTTCACCAGCTTGCGGCGCGCCTCGGGGTCGCTCAGCCCCTGGTTCTGGACCATGTCCTCGACCAGCGCCTCCACCTGCCAGACGACCATGCGGTCCGTCATCTGGCCGATGGCGCGGGTGATGGAGATGGCCGCCTCCTCGGTGAGCGCCTCGCTGCGGACCTTGTCCACGATCGTCACGAGGGCGTCCAGGTCCACCTGGGTGAAGGCGACGTCGTCGTCCCCGAGGTTGGGGAAGCCCATGGCCCGCCAGAGCTTGCGCGCGCTGAGCAGGGAGATGCCGGCGCCGGCGGCCACCTCGCGACGGCGCATGGTCCGCTCGGCCCCGAGCAGGCGGCGCTCGAGGTCCTTCGCGGACTCCTTGACGGCCTCGCGGGCGAGCGCCTGCGCCATCGGCAGTGCGCGCGTCTCGGGGCCGGCGGTCGGGCTCAGCCGGGGAAGCGGGGCGGTCTTCGGGGTCGGGTCCGGGTCGGTCGCCGCGGTCGGCCTTTCGCCGTGCCCGCGCTCCTGCCGCCCGTCAGCCATGTCCCGTCCAATCCCCGCGTGGTTCAACATCCAGTTCTACACCATCGAACACGGTCGGCCTGGGCAAAGCCTCCATGGCGTCCAGGACCAGTTCGCGCAGCCGGTGGACGCCCGGCATGTCGCGCAGCGTGGCCCGCCCGTTGGCGGTCTCCAGCAGCAGCGTCCCGGCGCCGGCTCCGCGCTGCAGCACGCTCTGCCGCACATGGATCGCCCGCACCAGGACCAGCGGGATCTCCCACTGCGAGCTGCCGCCGGCGCCCCGGCGGATCACGACCCGGCGGTTCGTGAGGACGGTCCAGGTCCTCGACCAGCGCAGCAGGGGTCCGACGCTCCAGGCGAGCAGCAGGACGGCGGCCGCCACGGGGACCACGGCGCGCAGCAGGGGCAGCGCCTCCGCGACGGGTGCCGGCAGGCCGTCGCGGCTGAGCCAGCCCAGCGCGAACGCCGTCAGCGCGACGACGGCGAGGAACCCGAGCGCGGGACGGGTCAGGACCCTGCGGTGCGCGCGCGTCTTGACGATGACGCGCTCACCCGGCGCCAGCCGAAGCCGCATCGTTCCTCCCTCCGTGGCACGGGCGATGCGCCGGGCCTGATGACTGGGGACAATTCTAGGCGGTCAGGCGTAGGTGCCGTCGGCCCGCCGCAGGTGGGCGACGTCGCCGGCGCGGACCTCGGTGACGGTGCCGTCCGCCGCGCGGATGGCCAGCGCGCCGTCCGCGCCGAGCGCGACGGCGGTGCCCTCCAGGACCGCGCCGCCGGGCAGCTCGGCCCGCACCGGCGCGCCGAGGGTGGACATGCGCGCCGCCACGCGGTCGCGCAACCCGGCTTCGGCGTCTCCGCCGTCCGCAACGAAGCCCCGGTAGAGGCGCGCGGCCGCGCGCAGGTACGCCTCGAGAAGCCGCGTGGTGTCGGTCGTCGACGCGCCCTCCACCAGCAGGCTGGTGGCCGTGGGCACGGGCAGCTCGTCCCGGCCCAGGCTCACGTTGACCCCCGACCCGACGACGACGGCCGGCGCGTCGCCGGCGGGCACCAGCTGGGCCAGCACGCCGGCCACCTTGCGCCCCCCGGCCAGGACGTCGTTGGGCCACTTGAGCGTCGCCCGGATCCCCGCCGTCTCCTCGAGCGATTCGGCCAGCGCCAGGGCGCACAGCATGGACAGCCAGCCGTAGGCCGCGGCGGGCAGCGCTCCGCCGCCGGCGGCCGCGGGCCGGAACAGGATCGAGACGGCCAGCGAGCTGCGGGGCGGCGCCTGCCAGACGCGCTCGAGGCGGCCGCGGCCCGCGGACTGGAAGTCGGTGGCCAGCACGCTCAGGTCCGGCCACGCGGACGGGTCGGCGGACGCGGCCGCGGCGGCGTCCGTGTTGGTCGAGCCGGTGGACTCGACGACATCAAGCCGCGCCAGGGGCCCGGCGGGAGCGACCAGCGCCGCGCGCAGGGCCCCGCGGTCCAGCGGCGCGCGCTCGGGACGCCCCCCGCCGGGGCCGCCCCGCGGGGACTGGTCCTGCTCCGGGCGGGTGGCGTCGCTGTGGGTCATGCCCCCAGCTTAGGCGCGGTCCGGCAGGAAGATGTCCGGCAGGAGCTCGCCCTCGGCGGCACCGAGCCCGTAGCCGGACAGGTCCTCGACGCCCTCGGCGCGCAGGACCTCCTCGTCGGTCAGGAAGTTGCCGGTGCACTCCGCGGAGGGCCGCGCGAGGATCGCCACGGCGGCGTCGGCCACGATGCGCGGGCTGCGCGCCGCGCGCACCAGGGTCTCGCCGCCGGGCATGTTGCGGATGGCGGCCGTGTCGATGAGCGTGGCCGGCCACAGCGAGTTGACCGCGATGCCGTCGGCCCGCAGCTCCTCGGCGAGCCCGAGCGTCGTCAGGCTCATGCCGTACTTGGCCATGGTGTAGGCCAGGTGCGCCCCGGCCCACTTCGGGTCGAGGTTCAGCGGCGGGGAGAGCGTGAGGATGTGCGGGTTCGCCGAGAGCCGCAGGGCGCCGAGACTGAGCTTGGAGAGCAGGAAGGTCCCGCGCACGTTGATGTCCTGCATGAGGTCGAAGCGCTTCATGGACACGTCGTCGGTCGTGGAGAGGTCGATGGCCGAGGCGTTGTTCACGACCGCGTCGATGCCGCCGAACTCGGCCACGGCGGCCCCGACGGCGCCCGCGACGTCGTCGTCGTTCCGGACGTCCCCGACGATCGGCAGCGCGCGCCCCCCGGCCTCCCGGATGCGTTCGGCGGCGGTGTGCACCGTGCCCTCCAGGCTCGCGTGCGCGGTGCCGGTCTTGGCCATGAGGGCCACGTTCGCCCCCTGGGCGGCGGCGGCGAGCGCGATGGCCAGGCCGATGCCGCGGCTGCCCCCGCTCATGAGGATGGTGCGCCCGGCGAGGGGGGCGGCGGCGTGCTCGGACTGTGGCTGCGGGCTCATGCGATCACCCTACGCCACTTCGGCGCAAAAAGTTACTGGCGGGTAACAAAGGGTTCGCCGCACCGCGGCGCCCAGTGGGGACGGTCCTTTTTGTAGGTTTCCTCCAGTCGGCGCCCGCCGCGACCTCACTAGACTGGCTGGGATGGCGCGCGGTTTGTGCCATTCCTACTACCACCCCAACCAGACGGGAGTCACCGGCATGAGCGAAGCGGTCACCGACACCATCGGCGAGTCGATCGACGTGTCCACCACGGCGGGCAAGATCGCCGACTTCCGCCGCCGGCAGGCCCAGTCGATGCTCCCCTCGGGCCCCGAGGCCGTCGAGCGCCAGCACGCCCGCGGCAAGCACACGGCGCGCGAGCGGATCGACCTGCTCCTGGACCCGGAGTCCTTCGTCGAGTTCGACGCCCTCGCCGTCCACCGCACCTCGGCCTTCGGGATGGACGGGAAGCGGCCGCTGGGCGACGGCGTGGTCTCCGGCTACGGCACCGTCGACGGCCGGCTCGTGGCCGTCTACTCGCAGGAGTTTTCCGTGTACGGCGGCTCGCTGAGCCAGGTCAACGGCGAGAAGATCGTCAAGGTGCAGGAGTTCGCGCTGCGCAACGGCTGCCCGGTGGTGGGCATCAACGACGGCGGCGGCGCCCGCATCCAGGAGGGCGTGGCGTCGCTGGCCATGTTCGCCGACATCTTCCGCAACAACGTGCACGCCTCCGGCGTCGTCCCGCAGATCTCGCTGATCATGGGCCCGTGCGCCGGAGGCGCCGCCTACTCCCCCGCGCTGACGGACTACGTCGTCATGGTGGACAAGACGAGCCACATGTTCATCACCGGGCCCGACGTCATCCGCACGGTCACCGGCGAGGAGGTGGACATGGAGACCCTCGGCGGCGCCCGCCAGCACAACTCCACCACCGGCACGGCGACCTACCTCGCGTCCGACGAGGAGGACGCCATCGACTTCGTCAAGGAACTGCTGGACTACCTGCCCTCCAACAACATGGCGGAGGCGCCGCCCGTGGACTTCGACGAGGAGCTCGGGCTCACGGCGCGGGACCTCGAGCTGGACGGGCTGATCCCCGACTCGGCCAACCAGCCCTACGACATGCGGACCGTGATCTCGCACGTCGTCGACGACGGCGCGTTCCTGGAGATGCAGTCGCTCTACGCGCCCAACGTCCTGATCGGCTACGCCCGCGTCGAGGGGCACACCGTGGGGATCGTGGCGAACCAGCCGACCCAGTTCGCCGGGACCCTGGACATCGCGGCCTCGGAGAAGGCGGCGCGCTTCGTGCGCAACTGCGACGCGTTCGGCGTGCCCATCCTGACGCTGGTGGACGTCCCGGGCTTCCTGCCGGGCAAGGACCAGGAGTTCCAGGGCATCATCCGCCGCGGCGCCAAGCTGCTCTACGCCTACGCCGAGGCGACGGTCCCGAAGATCACGGTCATCACGCGCAAGGCCTACGGCGGCGCGTACATCGTGATGGGGTCGAAGAAGCTCGGCGCCGACCTCAACCTGGCCTGGCCCACGGCCCAGATCGGCGTGATGGGGGCCCAGGGCGCCGTCAACATCCTCTACCGCCGCGACCTCGCGGCCGTCGAGGCCGACGGGGGCGACGTCGAGGCGCGCCGCCGGGAGATCATCGAGGGCTACGAGGCGGAGCTGCTCAACCCCTACCAGGCCGCCGAACTCGGCTACGTGGATGCGGTCATCGCGCCGTCGGACACCCGCCTGCAGATCGTGCGCGGCCTGCGCGCCCTGCGCGACAAGCACGCGTCGCTGCCGGCCAAGAAGCACGGGAACATCCCGCTGTAGGCGGGCGACCACACGGAACGGCCAGAGCGGCGAAAAACGAGGAAAGGGGAAGCGTGGACACGCAGACGACCGGGGTCCCGGGCCCGCCGGAGGGCCCGCTGTTCAGCGTGCAGCGCGGCAATCCGACCGCCGAGGAGCTCGCCGCGCTCACCGCGGTCCTGCTGGCCCTCGGCAACGGCGCCGAGGCGGCGCCGGCCGAGCCACCGCGGCGCGAGGTCCTCCGCCGGAACGCGCGCCGCGGACGGCAGCTCGCGGGGCTCCCGGGGGCCTGGCGCAGCGGGCGCTCCTAGGGACCGCGCCCCGGGAGACGGCCCCCCATCCGCCGGCGGCACGGCCGCCGGCCACGTGGTGCGGGCCCGCATCGCCCGGCCCGCGGCTGATGCGCCGTGCCGGACGGGCTGCGCCCGCTGAGGCCACTGTAGGGACGCCGGCCCCGCGCGAACAGCACGGATCCGCAACGGTTCCGTGACGCCGAAAACCCGCCGGGAGTCTTCAACGAGGGCTTCACAACGCGCTAGGCTGGCGCCATGACCAACGCCACACTCGGGACCGTCCGCGTCCCCACCGCCATCGACGCCGTCGCCGACGCCTACTTCGCGCGCCTGATCGAGCTCGCCCCCGACTTCGCGACCAGCCTGGGCATCGCCGGGCACGAGACGGAGTACGGCGACTACTCCCCCGCGGGCAACCGGGCCCACGCCGCGGCCATCCGCGAGGCGCTGCGCGGTCTGGACGGGCTGGTCCCGGAGGACGCCGTGGACGCGACCACGCTCGACGCCATGCGCGAGCGGCTGGGCCTGGACCTGGAGATCATCGAGAGCGGCGTCACCGAGCTGAACAACATCGCGTCCAACGCCCAGGGCATCCGCGCGGTCTTCGACCTCATGCCGACGGACACCGCCGAGCAGTGGTCGCACATCTCCGGCCGCCTGGCCAACGTGCCCGGAGCCCTGGCCGGCTACGTCGAGTCCCTCCGCGAGTCCGCGTCGCTGGGCAAGGTCGCCGCCCGCCGCCAGGTGGAGATCGTGATCGGGCAGGCGCGCGACTACGCCAAGGACGGCGGCTACTTCGACGCGCTGGCCTCCGGGGCGCGCGCCGGCGGGGACGGGCTCCCCTCCGGCCTGGCGGCCGAGCTGGCCGCGAACGCCCGCCTCGCCGCCGGAGCGTACCTCGACTTCGCGGCATACCTCGAGAACGAGCTGCTGCCGGCGGCCCCGCTGAAGGACGCGGTGGGGCGCGAGTACTACGAGCTGATGTCGCGGAGGTTCCTCGGCGCCGAGGTGGACCTCGAGGAGACCTACCGGTGGGGCGTCGAGGAGCTCGACCGGCTGATCGCGGAGCAGGAGGCGGTGGCCGCGCAGGTCCGGCCGGGCGCCACCATCGAGGAGGCCAAGGAAATCCTCAACGCGGACCCGGCGCGCCAGCTGCGGGGCACCGACGCCCTCAAGGCGTGGATGCAGGGCAAGTCGGACCAGGCCATCCGGGAGCTCAAGGACGTGCACTTCGACATCCCCGCGCCCATGGAGAGGCTCGAGTGCATGATCGCCCCCACCCAGGAGGGCGGCATCTACTACACGGGTCCCTCCGACGACTTCGCCCGCCCGGGCCGCATGTGGTGGTCCGTGCCGGCGGGCGAGGACCGTTTCACGACGTGGGCCGAGACCACCACGGTCTACCACGAGGGTGTCCCCGGGCACCACCTGCAGGTCGCCACGGCGACCTACCGCCGCGACACGCTGAACAACTGGCGCCGCAACGCGTGCTGGGTCTCCGGGCACGGCGAGGGCTGGGCGCTGTACGCGGAGCGGCTGATGCTGGAGCTCGGATACCTCGCCGATCCCGGCGACCACATGGGCATGCTGGACATGCAGCGCATGCGCGCGGCCCGCGTCGTCTTCGACATCGGCGTCCACCTGGAGCTCGACATGCCCGAGCGCTGGGGCCGGGGACCGTGGACCGCGGAGAAGGGCTACGACTTCCTGTCCCGGCACCTGGACATCTCCGAGGGCCAGCTGAAGTTCGAGTTCACGCGCTACCTCGGGTGGCCCGGCCAGGCTCCGTCCTACAAGGTCGGCCAGCGCCTCTGGGAGCAGATCCGCGACGCGCGCCGCGAGCTCGACGGCGCCTCGTTCGACCTCAAGGCCTTCCACTCCGAGGCGCTGAACCTCGGCTCCGTCGGGCTGGACACGCTGCGCCGGGCCCTGCTGCCCGCCGGCTGAGCGTCCCGGCACCCCGGGGCGGGGTGAATCCCCGGGGTGATTTTGACCGCGCCTCCTGTCAAACGCCCGTTGAGGGGCGAGGATGGACGGAACGCCGGCAGGGCCGCGGACCGTCCACCTTGGGGGTGGCCGCCGCGGGAGGCATCGCCGCCGGCGGCGTTTGGGGGGAGGAGAGCCGCGGACGTCCGCCACCGGGCACCGCGGCTCTCCACATGAACCGGCGGTCTCAGCCCCGCAGGAGCCCCTGCCGGCGCGCCGCCGCGACGGCCTCGTCCCGGCTCCGCGCCCCGAGCTTGCGGTACACGCTCCGCAGCTGCGACTTGACCGTGTTCACCGAGACGAACAGGTTCTCGGCGATCGCGGCGACGTTGCCGCTGGCCTCGAGTTCCCTCAGGACGGCGGTCTCGCGCGCGGTCAGGAGCACGCTGGGCAGATCCCCGGAGATCACCGGGCGGTAGCCCGCAGGGACGGGGAGCTCCACGCCGTGCGCCGCGGCCGCTGCCAGCACGCGGCGCAGGTCCGGCGCGGGAAGCAGCGTGATGGGCGAGGTCAGGCCGAAGACGTCGGCGATGCCCGTGATCTCCTCCAGCCGGCGGGCCGCGTCGGCGTCGTCGCCGAGCTGGAGCCGCGCGGCCAGCGCGAGGACGGCCGCGTCCAGACGGTGGCGCGGCGACGCCGGTCCCTCGGTGTGGACCGTCAGGCGCAGCACGCTGCCGGGCTCGCGCCGGGCCAGGTGCACGCGCGCCTCGAGCATCTCGGTCCACCGTCCCCCGCCGCGGTGCCGCCTCAGCACCGAGAGCGCAGCGGTGCCGTCGCCCAGCCCCAGGTGCAGCCAGACCGCCGCCGCGTCGAGGCCCAGCTTCAGGGAGGGGCTGGTGGGGGGAAGCTCCCGACCCCGCGAGGCGACGGCCCGCAGGGCCCCGAGCGACCGCGCCGGCTCCCCGGCCAACAGGTCGAACATCGCGGTCATGCCCAGGATCTGCGGCCAGAACTCGCTGGTCTCGAAGTCGCCGCGCAGGGGCTCGAGCGCGGACCGTCCGGCCTCCACGTCGAGCGCCTCGAACGCCACCACGGACCGGGCCAGGAGCAGGGGCGCCGCCACGTAGGTGTTCGTGCCCGGCGCGAGCCACCCCTTCGACAACGAGCGCTCGACCTTCGCGGCGGCGCGCCGGACGTCCCCCTCGGCGGCGTCCAGGTACGCCGCGACGCCGAGGGCGTAGCCCTTCCGCGCGGCGTCCCCGGAACGCGACGCCATCGTCACGGCGAGCGCGGCGGTCCCGGCCGCGTCGTCGGCGCGGCCCGCCATGGCGAGCGTCAGGGCGAGCTGGAGGAGCAGGGTGTCCTCGAAGGCGGCGATGCGGTCGCGCCCGGCGACCGGCATCTGGGCGTGGCGGGCCAGGGCCCGCCGCGCGGCGGCCTCGGCCGGCGCCAGCCGCCCGCCGACCCGCAGGGCGACCACCTCGACCACGGCGAGCACCATCCTCTCGGACGCGTCCGCGGAGCGCGCCCGGAGGCGGGCGCCCGAGACGGCCAGGGCCAGGAGCTCCTGGCCCCGGGCGCGGTGCAGTCCGCTGGCGTTGTAGGCCAGCGCCAGCACGGCGGCCACCAGGGGGTACTCGGCGAGCCGCGCGGTCGGCAGGTCCCCCAGCAGGGCGATCGTGTCCTGGCGCGCCGGGTCGTCGAGCAGCGCCGGCGCGTGGCGCACCACGACCCCCGCGACCAGCCGCAGGCGGCCCGACGCGACGGCGTGGCGCAGCGCCTCCACCGGCTCGCCGCGCTCCGAGAGGTACACGGCGCATTCCCTGCGCAGACCGGGCAGCTCGGCCTCGTAGCGCTCCTCGAGCTCGGCCAGCAGGGCCGAGCGCACCAGCGGCACGTAGGCGAACTCGCTGTCCCGCGCCCCGGCGAAGTCGCCGAAGCCCCGCGCGTGCGCCTCCCGCATCTTGGGGCCGGACTCGCGGTCGGCCGTGAGCCGCACGGCGAGCTCCTCCGGGAAGGCCTCCGGCAGCGCGGTGCGGGCCAGGAACCCCGCCAGGTCGTGGGCGACCGCCCCGGACTCGAGCATCGACCTGACGTCCAGCGCCACCGCGCGCAACACGTCGGCCAGGCCCACCGGGCCGACCGCCCGCAGCTCGAGCGCGCGCAGGCGGACGGCGCGGACGAACCGCACCGATCCCCCCGCAGCGCGCAGCACCTCCTCGGCCTCGCCCTCCAGCCCCGTGTCCCGGAGCATCGCCGCGACCTCCGGTCCCGTGAGCCGCAGCGCCTCGGGCCCGATGACGGCGACCTCGAGATCCAGCAGCGACCGGCGACGCTCCAGCGCACCGACCGTCCGCGTGGTCAGCAGCCAGTGCAGCTCCGGCACCGCGGCGGCGGCGGCCAGCAGTTCCGACTCGAGCTCCCCGGATTCCGCGTGGTTCCAGCCGTCGACGACGAGCAGCACCGGCCGGCCAGCCGTGGCGGCCCGCAGCGCGGCCACGAGACCCGCGCCGCGCGGCGGCCCCGTGGCCGGGGACGCCCCCGCGCGCCCGGGGAGGCCCGCGAGCACGGCGGCCCAGAACGCGTCGCGCCCGATCGGCCCCGCGGCCGCCAGCGTCGAACCGTCGAGCCACACGGCCGGCATCGGCGGGGCGCCGCTTCCGGCGCCGTGCTCGAGCCAGTTCACGACAAGTCCCGTCTTGCCGAGTCCGCCGGACCCGCGGACGATCGTCACCGGGAGCGCGGCGGAGCGCGCGAGCTCCTCGAAGAGGCGCGGGCGGGCGACGGCGAAGCGCGGCTGCCGCGGGAGGCGGGCGTGCGCGGGGGGCGCGTCCGGCGCCGGGTCCCGGCCGCGGTCGGCGCCCGCGGACGGCGCGGCGGCGCGGGGGGACTCCGGGCTCCCCACAGCTTGCCCCACCGCGCCTCCCTGGACGTGATCGATCGTGCCCCGCCCCGGAGACCTTCCCCACAGGCCCCGCGCGGCGTGTGCCCGCACTCCCCCGGTTCCGTGCGGAACCCGGGCGGACGCGGGCCAGTCTCCGGTCATCCTACCCGTAACATTTCGCAATGCGGGATCACTTTGCTAGGCGAAAGACCTCTAGGTTTTCGGAGTGACTACCGCACCCAACCCCCAGACCCGCCGCTTCCCGAAGTGGGCAACCTCGTTCGGCCCACAGATCATCGCGGCGCTGATCCTCGGCGTCGCGCTCGGGCTCGTGGCCAAGTACACCGGCCACACCGAGGAGACGCCGAACGGCCTCGGCGCCACGCTCGACGTCATCGGCGGCAGCTACGTCAGCCTGCTGCGCGCCGCCGTCGTCCCCCTGATCTTCTTCGCGGTCGTCGCCTCCATCGCCAACCTCGCGCAGGTCGCGAACGCGGCCCGGCTGGCCTGGCAGACGATCCTGTGGTTCGCGATCACCGCGTTCGTCTCGGTGCTCATCGGCATGGGCCTCGGTGTGCTCGTCCGGCCCGGGGCCAACACGGGCCAGGGCGTCCCGGAGGACTACGCGGGCAAGACCGGCGACTGGTGGGCGTTCCTCACCGGGCTGGTCCCGGCGAACTTCCTCGGGCTCGAGGCCACGTCCAAGGTCGCCGAGACGGGGGACGTGACGACGTCGGTCAACTTCAACGTGCTGCAGATCCTCGTCATCGCCATCGCCGTCGGCGTGGCCGCCCTGAAGGTGGGCCCCGCGGCACGCCCGTTCCTCGACGTCAGCGCCTCGATCCTGGCCGTCATCCAGAAGCTGCTGTGGTGGATCATCCGGATCGCGCCCCTGGGCACCGTCGGGCTCATCGGCAACGCCACGGCCACGTACGGCTGGGACACCATCGGCGCGCTGGGCAAGTTCACCCTGGCCGTCTACGCGGGGCTCGCGCTGGTGCTCTTCGCCCTCTACCCGGCACTGGTGCGCGTCCACGGCCTGAGCATCCGGCAGTACTTCTCCGGGGTCTGGCCGGCCGTGCAGCTCGCCTTCGTCTCCCGCTCGTCCATCGGCACGCTGCCCCTCACCGAGCGCGTGACCGAGCGCAACCTCGGCGTGCCCGCCGGCTACGCGTCGTTCGCCGTGCCGCTGGGCGCCACCACCAAGATGGACGGCTGCGCCGCGATCTACCCGGCCATCTCCGCGATCTTCGTCGCACAGTTCTTCGGGATCGACCTCGACGTGAGCCACTTCGTGCTCATCGCCCTGGTCTCCGTGCTGGGATCCGCCGCGACGGCCGGGACCACGGGCGCCGTCGTGATGCTGACACTGACGCTGTCCACGCTCGGGCTGCCGCTGGCCGGGGTGGGCCTCCTGCTGGCGGTGGATCCGATCCTGGACATGGGCCGGACCGCCGTGAACGTCGCGGGGCAGGCGCTCGTCCCGACGATCGTCGCCAAGCGCGAAGGCATCCTCGACGAGTCCCTCTACAACGCGCCGCGCAACGGCAACCCCTTCGCCGATGAGTTCGCCGCGGCGAACGCCGACCGCGCGGATCGCCTGGAGCGCGAGGAGCGCCCAGCCGGCGTCCGGGCCTCCGGCGGAGCCTGAGGCACAACCGCGCCAGCGACACGACGGCGGGGCGCGCCCGGATCCCGGGCGCGCCCCGCCGTCGCATGGTTTGCACGGCGTGCAAACTTGCACGTAGTGTAAATTCCATGTCCCCACCGACGGCCCCCGCCGAGTCCCCGTCCCGCCGCGAACAGAACAAGGCCGCGACCCGCGCCGCGATCGCGGACGCCGCGCTCGGCCTGCTGCGCTCCGAGGGACCGTCCGCGGTCACCGCCGACCGCGTCGCCGACGCCGCCGGCGTCTCCCGCAGGACACTGTTCAACTACTTCCCCACCGTCGAGGCCGCGCTGAACGTGCCCACCGAGGTCTTCCTCGAGTTGGCCCTCCGCCAGCTCGAGGAGCTACCCGCGGACATGCCGATCATGGAGGCCGCCGTGCTGGCCATGCGCAGCCTGGCGGACCGCCGGGCGCTCGCACCGGTGGCGGAGCTGTTCGTGCTCTCCGCCGACACGCCCCAGCTCAACCGGCTCCAGCTCGAGACCTGGGAGAACTGCGCGTCCCGGCTGGTGGAGACCGTGCTCGGGCGCGTCCCGCGCTCGGAGTCGCTGGAGGCGACGGTCTTCGCCCACTCGGTGGTCGGCGCCGGCAAGGCCGCCTTCGCACACTGGGCCCACCACCACGCGGGCGACCTCTCCGACTCCTCCCTCGCCGCGCTCCAGCACCATCTCGCCGAGGCGCTGTCCCAGCTCCGCGACGGTTTCCCGACACTCCGCATCCAGGCCGGCGCGGCCCCCGAACGAAAGGCCTGACCCGTGGCCTCCTTCCTCTACCGCCTCGGCCGCACGGCCTACCGGCGCCGCTGGTGGTTCGTCGCCGCCTGGACCGCGGTGCTGCTGCTCATCGGCGTCGCCGCGGCGGCCTTCATGGGCACCCTCTCCAACAGCTTCTCCATCCCGGGCACCCCGACCCAGCTCACGCTGGACAAGCTGAAGACCGAACTCCCGGAGTTCGCCGGCGGCACGGGATCGATCGTGTACCGCGCGCCCGACGGCACGGAGTTCACCGCCGAACAGCGCGACGCGGTCAAGACCGCGCTCACGGGCCTGGAGACCCTCGAGGACGTCGAGGACGTCCGCGATCCCTTCGCCCTGCAGTCCGACCTCGACTCCGCCGGGGAAACCCTGGCCGAGGCGCGCCGGGAGCTGGCGGACGGGCGCGCCCGGATCGAGGACGGCTGGGCACAGCTGGCCGACGGACGGAAGCAGCTGGCCGAGGGACGCACCGAGATCGCCGACGGCAAGAAGCGGCTCGCCGAGGGCCGGAAGGAACTGGAGTCCGGCGCCGGACAGCTCGAGGCCGCGAAGTCCGAGCTCGCGAACGGACGGGCGGAACTCGCCGCGGCGCGGGCGCAGGTCGAGGACGGGCAGCGCAAGCTCGCGGCCGGCAAGGCCCGCCTGTCCGCCGGACAGCGCGACTACGACGCGGGGATCGCGCAGGCGAACGCGGGAGCCGCCCAGCTGGCCGACGGCGCCCGGCGGCTCTCTGCCCGGGAGGCCGAACTCGCCGAGGGCCGCCGGCAGTACGACGCCGGGGTCGCCGAGCTGACCGGCGCGCTCGGCGTCGCGACGCTCACCCAGGCCGAGTCCGCCCTGCAGGCCGGACAGCAGCGGCTCGACGACACGGGCGCCGCGCTCGACGCGGACGAGGCGCGGCTCGAGGCCCAGGACCCCGCGCCGGAGGACCTCGATGCGCGGCTCGCGCAGATCGACGCCGCGCGGGCCGACCTCGCGGCGCAGCGGCGGCAGCTGGACGGCAGCGCCGAATCGGTGGCCCGGCTCCGCGCAACCGACCGGCAGCTCGACGACGGGGCGGCCGCCCTGGCCGCCGGGCGGACGGACCTCAAGGCCCAGGAGGGCAAGCTCGCGGAGGCGCGCTCCCGGCTGGCCGCGGCCAAGAAGGAACTGGGCGCGGGGTGGGCGGAGATCGCCGCCAGCGAGCGCCAGGTGGCCGGCGGGGCCGCCGAACTCGCGGCCGGAGAGCAGGAACTGGACGACGGCGCGGCCCGGGTCGCGGCCAACGAGGCCCGGATCGCCGCGGGGCTGCGGGAGATCGAGGCCAACGAGGCCGAGCTCGCGGCCGGCGAACGCCGGCTCGACGCCGAGGAGAAGCGCCTTCCCGCCGCGGAGCGCGAGCTCCGCGAGGCCGAGGCGGAGCTGGCCGACGGCGAGGCGCGGCTCTCGGTCGGGGAGCGCCGCGCCGCCTCCACCGACGGCATGCGCTTCATTTCCTCCGACGGCTCCACCGCGGCCGTCAGCGTGAGCTTCGTCGGCAGCACCGACGCCCTGACGCCCGAGGTCCGCGAACGGATCCAGGAGCTGGCCGGCGCCCCGGAGGCGAGCGGCGTGGAGGTCTACTACTCCAAGGAGATCGTCCAGGACCTCTCCTCCGTCTTCGGCATCGCGGAGATCATCGGCATCGCCGTCGCCGCCGTCGTGCTGCTGGTGATGCTCGGGACGCTGGTCGCAGCCGGGCTCCCGCTCCTGATGGCCATCCTCGGCGTCGCCGCCGGGGTCGGCGGGACGCTCGCGCTCTCCAGCGTCATCGAGATGGCCTCGATCACCCCCGCGCTGGCGCTGATGCTGGGCCTGGCCGTGGGCATCGACTACTCCCTGTTCATCGTGCACCGGCACCGCCGGCAGCTGCTCGACGGCATGGAGCTGGAGGAGTCGATCGGCCGCGCCACCGGCACGAGCGGCAACGCCGTCGTCTTCGCCGGCCTGACGGTGGTGATCGCGCTCTCCGCCCTGGCCGTCCCCGGGCTGCCCTTCCTCACGATCCTCGGGCTCTCGGCCGCCTTCACGGTCGCGCTGTCCGTGCTCATCGCCATCACGCTGACCCCGGCGCTGCTCGGCGTCATCGGCCCGCGGCTGATCAGCCGCCGGGCCTGGGCGAAGGCCGGGTCCGCGGCGGCGTCCGCGGCCCGCCACGGGAACGACGACGGCTCCCGCGGCTGGGGCGCGATCGTCACCCGGCGCCCGCTGTTGGCCGCCGTCGTCGGAGTCCTCGTCCTGGCCATCGCCGCGCTGCCCGCGGCCCAGCTGCGCACGGCGCTGCCCGACGGCGGGGCCGAGCCGGCGGACTCGAGCGCCTACCAGGCCTACCAGCGGATCAGCGACGGATTCGGCGGGGGCTACAACGGCCCCATCATCGTCGTGGCGGACCTGCCGGAGGGACTCGACGCCGACGCCGCCGAGATCAAGCTGCTCGACGTCGCCGACCGGCTGCGCGCCATCGACGGCACGGTCGCGGCCGTGCCCGTGGGCACCAACGCGGCGAACACGGTCGGCGTCCTGCAGGTGATCCCGTCCGAGGGCCCGGCCAGCCAGGCGACGGAGTCGCTGGTGCACACCCTGCGCGACTCCTCCGACGCCATCGAGGCGGGGACCGGGGCCACGATCGCGCCGACCGGCCAGGTCACCGCGCAGATCGACGTCTCCGAGAAGCTCGCCCAGGCCCTGGTTCCGTACCTGGCGATCGTGGTGGGCCTGTCCCTGATCCTCCTGCTGCTCGTGTTCCGCTCCGTCGTGGTCCCCTTGCTGGCGACGGCCGGATTCCTGCTCTCGCTCGCCGCGGCGTTCGGCGCGACCGTCGCGGTGTACCAGTGGGGCTGGCTGGGTGACGTCTTCGGCGTGCACAACCCGGGGCCGATCATGAGCTTCCTGCCGATCCTCCTGACGGGCATCCTGTTCGGCCTCGCGATGGACTACCAGGTGTTCCTCGTCTCCGGGATGCGGGAGGCGTACGCGCACGGGGGCGGCGCGCGCGCCGCGGTGCGCTCCGGCTTCGCGCACGCCGCGCCGGTCGTCACGGCCGCCGCCCTGATCATGGGCAGCGTGTTCGCCGGGTTCGTCTTCTCGCACATGAGCATGATCCGCGCCATCGGCTTCGCCTTGGCCGTGGGCGTGCTGATCGACGCGTTCGTGGTGCGGATGACCATCACGCCCGCCGTGATGCACCTGCTCGGCGACAAGGCCTGGTACATCCCGCGCTGGCTGGACCGCATCCTGCCGGACGTGGACGTGGAGGGTGCGCGGCTCGACAACGCCGCCGGGCGCGGCGCCCCGTGGGACGGCGGGGACGGCGACGGACGGGTCCCGGGCGACAACGACTGGTTCCCGTTCGACGACGGGGATCCGGACGGGCACGGCGAGGGCCGCGGGAAGACTACGGTGGGTGCATGACGAACGCTCCCGCCGACCACGCTTCCCCCGCCCCCTCCGACGCCGAGGGACTGCCCCTCCTGGTACTGGCCTCCGCGTCCCCCGGACGGGCCAGGATCCTCGCGGACGCCGGCATCGCCTTCGAGGTCGTCGTCTCGGCGGTCGACGAGGACGCCGTGCTGCGCTCCGCCGTCGAGCAGCACGGCGCGCTGGACGCGCACGACACCTCGCTGCTGCTCGCCCGGGCCAAGGCCGAGGCCGTCGCGGGGCTCGAGGAGACCGACGGGGCCGTCGTCTTGGGCTGCGACTCCGTCTTCGAATTCGACGGCGCGTCCTACGGCAAGCCGCACACCGGGGACGTCGCCGCGGAGCGCTGGCGCGCGATGCGCGGGAAGTCCGGGGTGCTGCACACCGGGCACTGGCTGATCGACAACCGCTCCGAGGACCCGGAGGACGGCGGCACCGGGGCGACCGTCGGCGCGGTCTCGTCCGCCACCGTGCACTTCGAGGACGCGAGCGACGACGAGATCGCGGCCTACGTGGCCACCGGCGAACCCCTGCCCTGCGCGGGGGGATTCACGATCGACGGGCGCGGCGCGGCCTTCCTCCGCAGCGTCGAAGGGGACCCGCACGCCGTCGTCGGCGTGTCCGTCTCCACGCTGCGCCGGCTGCTGGCCTCCGCGGAACTTTCCGTGACGGACCTCTGGTCCTGACCGCGCCCATCGCGGCAGGCTTGTAGGTTCCCTACAAAAATCGCGCGCCGACTCCCCGGTGGTCCGCGTGCGGCACGTGGGGATCCTCCAAGCGCGGGTAGGCTCCAGAACAGCCACGTGAAGGAGAACACCACGCCATGACCCAGTTGACCAAGGTCCTCATCGCCAACCGCGGCGAGATCGCCGTCCGGGTGATCCGGGCCGCCCGCGACGAGGGCATCGCCTCGGTCGCCGTCTACGCGGATTCCGACCGCGACGCGCTCCACGTCCGGCTGGCGGACGAGGCCTACGCCCTCGGTGGCGACACCGCCGCCGACTCCTACCTGGTGATGGACAAGATCCTGGAGGCGGCCGCGCGCTCGGGCGCCGATGCGGTGCATCCCGGCTACGGCTTCCTGTCCGAGAACGCGGACTTCGCCCGGCGCGTCGTCGAGGCCGGCCTGGTCTGGATCGGCCCGCCCCCGGAGGCCATCGCCCAGCTCGGCGACAAGGTCCAGGCCCGGCACATCGCCGAGCGCGTCGGCGCCCCGCTGGTTCCCGGTACGAAGGACCCCGTGCACAGCACGCGGGAGGTCCTCGAGTTCGCCGACCACCACGGCCTCCCGCTCGCCATCAAGGCCGCCTACGGCGGCGGCGGCCGCGGCATCAAGGTCGCGCGGGTCCGGGACGAGATCCCCGAGCTCTACGAGTCCGCCGTGCGCGAGGCGACGGCCGCCTTCGGCCGCGGGGAGTGCTTCGTCGAGCGCTTCCTCGACGCGCCCCGGCACGTGGAGACCCAGTGCCTGGCGGACTCCTTCGGCAACGTCGTGGTGGTCTCCACCCGCGACTGCTCGCTGCAGCGGCGCAACCAGAAGCTCGTCGAGGAGGCGCCCGCGCCGTTCCTCACCGCGGAGCAGAACGAGAGGATCTACCGGGCCTCGAAGGCGATCCTCCGCGAGGCCGGCTACGTCGGCGCGGGAACCTGCGAGTTCCTCGTGGGTCAGGACGGCGTCATCTCGTTCCTGGAGGTGAACACGCGCCTGCAGGTTGAGCACCCCGTGTCGGAGGAGGTCACCGGCATCGACCTGGTCCGCGAGCAGTTCCGGCTGGCCCGCGGCGAGGAGTTGGGCTACGCCGATCCCGAGGTGCGCGGACACTCCTTCGAGTTCCGCATCAACGGCGAGGACGCCGGGCGCGGCTTCATGCCCACCCCCGGGACGATCTCGACCCTGCGCCTCCCCAGCGGTCCGGGCGTCCGCGTGGATTCCGGCGTCGAGGAGGGTGAGGCCGTCTCCGGCAACTTCGACTCCATGATCGCCAAGCTCATCGTCACCGGGGCCACCCGCGCCCAGGCGGCCCAGCGCGCCCGCCGCGCCCTCGCCGAACTGACCATCGAGGGCATGCCCACCGTCCTCCCGTTCCACCGCGCGGTCATGGCCGACCCCGCCTTCGTCCCCCAAGACGGGCCCTTCTCCGTCCACACGCGGTGGATCGAGACGGAGTTCGACAACACGATCGAACCCTGGTCCCCCTCCGGCGGGGCCGGCGACGACGCCGACGCCGGCGAACGGCAGCGCGTGACCGTCGAGGTGGCCGGCCGGCGCCTCGAGGTCGTCCTCCCGGCCGGCCTCGGCGGCGGCGTTCCCGGCCGGGCCAACGGCAAGCCGAAGAAGAAGCGGGCCGCGCGCGGCGGCGGAGCGGCGACGGCCGCCTCGGGCGACGACCTCGCCTCGCCCATGCAGGGCACCATCGTCAAGGTCGCCGTGGCCGACGGCGACGCCGTCGCGGAGGGCGACCTCGTCGTCGTGCTCGAGGCGATGAAGATGGAGCAGCCGCTCATGGCGCACAAGTCGGGCACGGTCGCGGGCCTGACCGCCGTCGCCGGGGACACGGTCTCGGCCGGTGCGGTGCTGGCGACCATCGAGTCCTGACCCGGTTCTGACAAGGGCGGCGCGGGTCCCGGGACCCGCGCCGCCCTTGTCGCGCGCCCGGCCGGCCCCCGCCGGGAAATTGATTACCTCGTCGAAGGGAAAGTCCTTTACAGGGAGTTGACCACCGTGCATACTGATCCCACTGTGACGATTCCGGCCTTTGGGTGAGTTGTTGGGCCGGAGACTCGCAGCCTATTGGGGGGCCCATCTGGCGACTTCGCGTCGGGCCATGAGCTTGGGGAGTAAACACAAATGCATACTCATTCGCGCCAAAAAACGGGGAGGAAGCTGGGGGCTGTCGCCACCGGTCTCGCCGTGGTGATCGCGGGGACGCTCGTTCCCGCAGGCGGGGCGCTCGCCGCCCCTCCGCCCGGTCAGGACTTCAACGTCACCCAGACCGACCTGGAATTCCTCATCAAGCAGATCGACATCGCGGAGGCCCACGCAGAGCGGGCCATCCCGGAGCCCGACGCGTCACCGCTCTGCGGCGACGGCAGGACCTTCGACGTCGCGACCCAGACCTTCACCGACAGCACCGGCGACCCCTGCGTGGGGTCGCCGGTGCTGCCGCATGGCCTGCGCACCGTCGACGGACGCTGGAACAACCTCATGGAGGGCCAGGAGGGCTTCGGCACGGCACAGGAGACCTTCCCGCGCCTGCTCGACGCCGAGTACAAGGAAGCGGGGGTCACCCCCCCGTTCGCGCCCGGCAACAACACGCCGAACCCCGGCGCGGCGACGAGCTACGAGCAGACCTCCGGTTTCGTCTACGACTCGGAGCCGCGCACCATCAGCAACCTCATCGTCGACCAGACCTCCGCCAACCCGGCGGCGGCCGCGGTCGCGGCCCGCGTCGAGGGCGCGGTGCCGGCCGGCATCGGGGCCGTCGACCGCACCTTCGGCGCCACGCGGTGGGACACCGCGGCCGCCATCAGCCGCGAGAACTTCGCCCCGGGCGTGGAGACCGTCTTCATCGCCCGCGGCGACCTCTTCCCGGACGCGCTGGCCGCCGGCCCGGCGGCCACCGCGGGCGGC
Organism: Arthrobacter halodurans; assembly: GCF_041877255.1. Lineage (NCBI taxonomy): Bacteria > Bacillati > Actinomycetota > Actinomycetes > Micrococcales > Micrococcaceae > Arthrobacter > Arthrobacter halodurans. The sequence continues at coordinate 69,115 of NZ_JBHDLJ010000009.1, read as the reverse complement.
GGACCGATCCTGCTGGTGAACACCGCCAACATCCCGAGTGTCATCGCCACCGAGCTGGAGCGCCTGGCGCCCCAGAACATCGTCATCGTGGGCTCGCCCGACGCCGTCAACGCCGACGTCGAGGCCGAGCTGGCCGGCTTCACGGCCGGATCGGTGACCCGGCTCGCCGGCGCCACCCGCTTCGACACCGCCGCCGCGATCAGCGCCGCCACGTTCAGCCCGGGCGTCGGACGAGTCTACATCGCGACCGGACGCAACTTCCCGGACGCCCTGGCCGCCGGGGCCGTGGCCTCGCGCGACGGGCACCCCGTGCTGCTGGTGGAAGAGGGCTCCATCCCCTCCTCCACGCTCGCCGAGCTCAACCGGCTCGACCCGGCCGAGATCGTCATCGTCGGGTCCGAGGTCGTCGTCGGCGCGGCTGTGCAGACGGAGCTCGAAGGCATCGCGCCGACCGTGCGCGTCGGCGGCGGCGACCGCTACGAGACCTCCGCGCTCCTGTCGGCACGCTACTTCACCAGCCCGGCGGACACGGTCTACATCGCCACCGGCGCGCTGTTCCCGGACGGCCTGGCGGCCGCCCCCGTGGCCGGCAAGGACGGCGCACCGCTGCTCCTCGTCGCCACCAACGGCGTGCTCACGGACCCCGTCCTGGCGGAGCTCGAGCGCCTCACCCCGCAGCGGGTCGTGATCCTGGGCAGCCCCACGGCCGTCTCCTCCGATCTCGAGACGCAGCTGACGGACACCTTCGGCGACGCGAGCATCTTCATCCCGGACATCGCGACCGACGAGGGCCTCTCCGCCTCGGCGACCAGCCTGTTCGTCATCTTCGGCCAGTTCTTCGACCACGGTCTCGACCTGGTCTCCAAGGGCGGCAACGGCACCGTCGTGATGCCGCTCGAGCCGGACGATCCGCTGTACGTCCCGGGCTCCAGGACCAACTTCCTGACCCTGACCCGCGCCACCATCGACACGGGCGCCGACGGCAACGGCCGCGAGCACATCAACCGGACCACCCCGTTCGTCGACCAGAACCAGACCTACACCTCCCACGCGTCGCACCAGGCGTTCCTCCGGGAGTACGAGATGGTCAACGGGTCGCCGGTTCCCACCGGGCACCTGCTCGACGGTGCCGACGGCGGGCTGCCGACCTGGAACGAGGTCAAGGCCCAGGCGGCCACCATGCTCGGCGTCGCGCTGGACGACTTCGACGTCCTCGACGTCCCGCTGGTCGCCACCGACCAGTACGGCCACCTCCTGCTCGGCGCCAACGGCCAGGCCCAGTTCGCCTTCGAGGGCGAGCTGCGCGAGGGCAACCCGGCGGCGCCGATCTCCACCGACGGCGTCCTCACGGCCAACGCGTCGTTCCTGGACGACATCGCGCACGGGGCCACCCCGGCCGCCGACACGGTCGGCCAGGACGGCGTCGTCATCCCGGGCTACGACAACGACGCCCTCGGCGCCCACTACATCACGGGCGACGGGCGCGGCAACGAGAACATCGGCCTCACCGCCGTCCACCACGTGTTCCACTCGGAGCACAACCGGGCGACGGACCAGATCCAGGACGTGCTGGAGACCGAGATCGGCGGCGAACTTCTGACCCGTTTCCAGGAGGACGGTTTCTGGGACTACGGCGAGCGCCTCTTCCAGGCCGGCCGGTTCTTCACCGAGATGCAGTACCAGCACCTGGTGTTCGAGGAGTTCGCGCGCCGCGTGTCCCCCGCGATCGATCCGGTTGTGGTCAACGAGAACTCCTACCAGCCGGACGTGAACTCCTCGATCTCGGCCGAGTTCGCCCACGCGGTCTACCGCTTCGGGCACTCCATGCTGACGGAGTCCATCCCGCGTGAGCACAACGGCGCGATCACCGAGGTGCCGCTGCTGGACGCGTTCCTGAATCCGACCGCGTTCGCCACGGCCCCCGACGGCACGGCACTCACGGCGGACGCGTCCGCCGGCGGCATCCTGAAGGGCCTGGCCAACCAGACCGCCAGCGGCGTCGACGAGTTCGTGACCGACACCCTGCGGAACAAGCTCCTGGGCCTTCCGCTGGACCTCCCGGCCATCAACATGGCCCGGGCCCGCGAGGCGGGCGTCCCGTCGATGCAGACGGCGCGCGCGGCCTTCTTCGCGGAGACCAACGACACGACGCTCGAGCCCTACACCAGCTGGGAGGACTTCCGGCTGTCGATGAAGAACCCCGAGTCCATCGGCAACTTCATCGCCGCGTACGGCAACCACCCGACGGTCACGGACGCGACCACCCTGGCCGCCAAGCGCACCGCGGGAGAGGCGCTGGCCGCCGACACCGCGTTCATGAACGCCCCCGCCGCGGACACCGGCCTCAACGAGGTCGACCTGTGGATGGGCGGACTGGCCGAGAAGCCCTTCGTCTTCGGGGCCATGCTCGGATCCTCGTTCAACCACGTCTTCGAGAAGCAGCTCGAGGACCTGCAGAACGGCGACCGGTTCTACTACCTGACCCGCAACCTGGGCAACAGCCTGTTCCACACCCTGGAGGCGAACTCGCTGTCCCAGATCGTGCTGCGCAACACGACGGCCGACCGCGTCCCGCACGACGTCTTCGCGTCGCCGCAGCTCACGTTCGACCTGGACCGCCCGCAGGCGGAACTGAACACCGCCGGCCTGACCGGCAGCGCGGCCGGGCAGTGGCGCTTCCCGGGTGGCGAGCACGTGGTCATCCAGGACACCGACGTCGCGTCCAACATCCGCGGCGGCATCGGCGACGACTCCGTCTGGGGCAAGGGCGGCAACGACCGCATCGAGGGTGACGACGGCGTCGACGCCCTGATGGGCGGAGACGGCGACGACATCATCACGGACCTCTTCGGGGACGGCGACCGGCTGCAGGGCGAGGCCGGCAACGACGCGCTCAACGGCGGTCCGGGCGTGGGAGACCTGCTCTTCGGAGGCTCCGGCACCGACTTCATCGTCGGCGGGCAGGACAACACCACGGCCTTCGCCGGCATCGACGACGACTTCGTCCTCGGTTCCACCGGGTTCGACAACCTGCGCGGCGACGAGGGCGACGACTGGGTCGAGGGTGGCCCGGGCAACGACCTCATGGTCGGTGACCTGAGCAACACCATGATGAACGACCCGGCCCTCGCGCACGGCGGCCACGACGTCCTCCTGGGCGGCAACGGCAACAACGACCACGACGCGGAGGGTGGCGACGACGTCATGCTCGGCAGCTCCGGCACGGAGCGGTTCAGCGGCCAGCTGGGCTTCGACTGGGTGTCCTACGCCAAGTACGGCTTCGCGATCACCGCGGACCTGGACGCCATCCAGATCATCCCCGGCACCGAAAGCGCCGTGACGGACCGCTACCTGGACGTCGAGGCCTTCTCCGGCTACAACGGCAACGATGTGATCCGCGGCAGCCAGAACCGGGACGCCTTCACCGATCCCCAGATCAACCTGCTCGGCTACGGCCACCGCATGACGCAGGAGCACCTGGATCGGGTCGACGGCCTCCGCGACCTCCTGGGCGGCGGGACCACGCCGGCGTACGCCGTGCCGTTCCTGGACAGCGAGCCCTGGACCGAGGACGACATGAACAACAACATCCTCATGGGTGGTGCCGGCAACGACACCATCGAGCCCCGGGCCGGGCGCAACTTCGTCGACGGCGACGCCTGGCTGGACGCCAACATCGTCCGCCGGGACGCCAGCGGCGCGGTCGTCGAGCGGGCCGCCAGCATGAACGCGTTCACGGCCCGGATCTTCAACCGGACCATCAACCCGGGCGAGCTGGAGATGGAGCGCCGGATCATGAACGCCGACGCCGCCACCAACGGCACCGACACGATCGTCTACGCGGAGGCCAGCGACCAGTTCACCATCACCGAACTGGCCGACGGCGTCGTCGAGGTCGCGCACAACACCGACGACACTCGCGTCGACTACCTGCGCAACGTCGAGCGGCTGCAGTTCTCCGACACGGTGGTCGACATCACCGGGGCCGCACCCGCGGCCGTGGAGATCGCCGAGGTCACGGTGACCCCGGCAACCACCGAGGCACCGGTCGACGGCGCCACCTTCGATGCGAACCTCAACGACGGCGCGGTTCCGGCCGGCGGCGAGGCGACCTTCGAGCTCCAGGTGATCGCCCAGGACGCGGCCAAGACCGAGGTCGGACTCACCACCCAGAGCAACGACACCGGTGAGTTCACCATCACGGACGCGGAGGCCGGGGCATCGGTCCAGGTGAAGGTCACCATCGCCGACGCCGAGGGCGCGACCACGCAGCACGTCTCCGGACAGACGGAAGGCACGGTCGCGACGATCGAGCAGCAGCCGTCGCCGGCGACGGATCCGCTGACCCCGTAGCCCCACGGGGTGGCCGGACGCCGCGAGGCGCCCGGCCACCCCCGAAGGCCCGGACCGGCATCACCGCACGGCAAAGGCGGCGCCACCCCCTGGGGGTGGCGCCGCCTTTTTCGTCCGTCCGGCCCGGGCGGACGGCCCCCGGGGGACTTTAGCTCTCGCACTCCACGCAGAAGCGCTGGCCGTTGCTCTCGCGGTGGAGCTGCGAGCGGTGCCGCACCAGGAAGCACGACGAACACGTGAACTCGTCCTCGCCCTGCGGGACGACGGTGACCGTCAGCTCTTCGTTGGAGAGGTCGGCGCCGGGCAGCTCGACGCCGTCCAGGTTCTCGGTCTCGTCGAGGTCGGCGGAGACGCTGCGGGCATCCGGCGAGTTCGCCGACTGCACCGCCTTCAGCGTGGCGTTGCGTGCCTCGGCCACATCGGGGCGGATTTCATCGTAGTCAGTTGCCATGCGCGCATGTTCCTTCACTCCATAGGGGGATTGAACAGTAAAACACACGCCGGGCGCCGCGACAGCCCGTATTTTCTCTGGGCGCAATCCGCGGCCGATCCGGCGGTGCCACCGGGTGCCGGGCGCCCCACGACCCGGTCGTTCCGGGCGGATCCCGCTGGCGGCCTCCGCCGTGCCCGCGCCCGGAACGGCGCGGATCCCGGCCTCTCCGGCCCACGTCCGTGCGCGGGCGCCGCCTGGGGTAACCCACCGTGCGTCGGGACGGTAGGCGCCCGGGGAGAGTTCCGTCACGAGCGAACGGCGGCACCCCCGGGTGGGGGTGCCGCCGTCGCGGTGGCGCCGGGGCGCCGCGTGGTCCGGGCTAGGCCACGTTGTTCTCGTAGTCGCGGTCGCGCGTCTCGGCCGTCATCCAGAGGGCGATGAGCGTGAGCACGGCTGCGCCCGCGAGGTAGATGCCCACCCACACGGTGTTGCCCCCGCCCGCCTGCCACAGGGCGATCGCCACGAACGACGCCGGGGCGGCGCCGATCACCGAGGAGAGGTTGTACGCGATCGCGGAGCCGGTGTAGCGGACATTCGCCGGGAAGAGCTCGGGCAGGATCGCCGCCATCGGGCCGAACGTCAGCCCCATCAGCGTGAAACCGATGATCAGGCCGGCCATGGCGGCCCCCTTGCCGGGGCCGAACATCAGCGTCCAGCTGGCGCCGAACAGCAGGATCCCGACGGTGACGACCATGAGGAACTTGCGGCGGCCATAGCGCTCGGCCAGCGGCCCGGAGACGACGGTGAAGATGCCGAAGAAGACGACGCCGAGGATGAGCATCCAGAGGAACTCGGTGCGCGCGATGCCCAGTCCCGGCACGAAGGACGCGGCGTCGAACGTCTTGCCCGCCTTCTCGGCGGCCGCGGCGGCGACCGCGGGATCGGCCGCCGCGGTGCCGTAGGTCAGCGTGAAGGACGTCATCAGGTAGAAGAGCACGTACGTGGCGAACATGATGAACGTGCCGGCGACGACGGGGCGCCAGTGGTACTTGAACGTGTCCTTCAGCGGGGACTTGGCGACCTTGTCCTGCTTGACGACGTTCTGGAAGGAAACGGACTCGACCAGCTTGAGCCGGATGTAGAGACCGACGGCGACGAGCACCGCGGAGAGGATGAACGGCACGCGCCAGCCCCAGTCCAGGAACTCCTCGGGGGTGAGCGACAGCTGCAGCCCGACGAAGATCAGGTTGGCGATGATGAAGCCGATCGGCGCCCCCAGCTGCGGGAACGTCCCGTAGATCGCCCGCTTGTTCGGCGGGGCGTTCTCCGTGGCCAGCAGGGCGGCGCCGGACCACTCGCCACCGAGCGCCAGGCCCTGGCAGAAGCGCAGGATCACGAGCATCAGCGGCGCGAGGATCACGAACGCGCCGGCGGCCGGCGGCAGGAAGCCGATGAGGAACGTCGCGATGCCCATGGTCAGCAGCGAGGCGACCAGCGTGCCCTTGCGGCCGAACTTGTCGCCGAAGTGCCCGAAGACGATGGACCCCAGGGGACGCGCGATGAAGGCGACGCCGAAGATGGCGAAGGAGCTGAGGATCGCGTTGATGTTCGACTGGTTCGGGAAGAACAGCGCCGGGAAGACCAGCACGGACGCCGTGGCGTACGCGTAGAAGTCGTAGAACTCGATCGTGGTGCCGATGAGGCTGGCGAAGATGACGCGGCCGCGCGTGTTCGCCTTCGCCGGCTTGGCTGGTGCTGGGGTGGACACTGTGGGGGTCCCTCTCCGGATGGACGATGGTGGTTGCCTAGGAATCCTAGATCCAGTGACCATATGACGGACAACCTGTCCACATGCTGGACACTCCCCCGGTGCCGGACCCGGTGTGGGTCCCCGGTGCTACAGGTGCACGTGGAGCCGGCGCGCCGCCTCGGAGACCGAGCCGCTCAGGGACGGGTACACCGTGAACGTCTCCGCGATGTCGTCCACGTGGAGCCGGTTGTGCACGGCCAGCGCGATCGGGAAGATCAGTTCCGAGGCGCGGGGGGCGACGACGACCCCGCCGATCACCGTGCCCGAGCCGCGCCGCGCGATGATCTTCACGAAGCCCTCGGTGACGTTCATCATCTTCGCCCGCGCGTTGGTCGCCAGGTCCAGCTTGATGATGTCGGCCTGGTACTTCCCCTCGGCCACCTGCTGCTCGGTGACGCCCACGGTCGCGATCTCCGGGCTCGTGAAGATGTTGGATGAGACCTCGTGCAGCTTCAGCGGGCGCACGCTGTCGCCGAGCAGGTGCGCCATGGCGATGCGGCCCTGCATGGCGGCCACGGAGGCCAGGGCGAACACGCCGGTGCAGTCGCCGGCGGCGTAGACGTTGGGCGCGGTGGTGCGGGAGACGCCGTCGACCTTGATGTGGCCGCTCTCGGTCAGGGCCACGCCTGCGCCCTCCAGACCGATGCCCGCGGTGTTGGGGATGCCGCCGACGGCGACCAGGCAGTGGCTGCCGTCGATGGTGCGCCCGTCGGAGAGGGTGACGCGCACTCCGTCCCCGATGCGCTCGACGCCCTCGGCGCGGGACCGCGACACGACGTTGACGCCGTTGGCCTTGAAGACGCCCTCGAGGACCTGGGCGGCGTCCGCGTCCTCGCCCGGCAGCACGCGGTCGCGCGAGGACACCAGGGTCACCTTGGTGCCCAGCATGTTGTAGGCCGAGGCGAACTCGGCCCCGGTGACGCCCGAGCCGATGACGATCAGGTGCTCGGGGATCTCCTGCAGGTTGTAGACCTGGGTCCAGTTGAAGATGCGTTCCCCGTCCGGCCTCGCGGTGGGCAGCTCCCGGGCGTGCGCGCCGACGGCCAGCAGCAGTGCGTCGGCCTCGATCGTCTCCTGGGAGCCGTCGGCCCGGTCCACCTGGACCCGCTGGTGGTCCAGCAGCCGCCCCTCGCCCAGCACGACCCGCACGCCGGCGCGCTCGAGTCCCGTGTGGATGTCCGTGGACTGGTCCTTGGCCAGCGCGAGCAGGCGCGAGTTGACGACCGACAGGTCCGCCGACGCGTCGCTGTCCCCGCCGACCCGCACGCCGAACTCGCGCGCCCCCGCCACGCGGCGCATCGCGTCCGCGGTGGCGATGAGCGTCTTCGACGGGACGACGTCGGTCAGGACCGCCGAGCCGCCCATGCCGTGGCGCTCGACGATCGTCACCTGCGCCCCGAGGTGGGCGCCGACGATGGCCGCCTCGTAGCCGCCCGGGCCGCCGCCGAGGATCACGAGTCGATGGGCGCTGAAATCATGTTGTGCCGTCACGAGAGACCATTGTTCCCCACGGGCCTCCCACTTGCACACCGGCACGGCTCCTGCCGATACCGCGCCGCGCCCGGTAGGTTGGTCGGGTGAGCGAACGAGAACACGACCCCTTCGTCCTGGCCGCCGAGGCCGCCTCCGCCATCGCCGAGCAGACCGGCGTCGACCGGCACGACACCGCCCTGGTGCTCGGCTCCGGTTGGGGGGAGGCCGCCGACCTCCTCGGGGAGACGACCCATGCCTTGCCCGCGGACGGCATCCCGGGCTTCCACGCGCCCGCGGTGGTGGGCCACGTCGGGACGATCCGGTCCGTGGTGACCCCCACGGGACGCCGCATCCTGGTCCTGGGGGCGCGGACCCACTTCTACGAGGGCCGGGGTGTCCGGGCCGTCGTGCACGGCGTCCGCACCGCCGCCGCGGCGGGCTGCGGGACCCTGGTCCTGACCAACGGCTGCGGCGGCCTCAACGAGGACTGGACGCCGGGAACCCCGGTGCTCATCAGCGACCACCTGAACCTCACCGCCGCCTCCCCGCTGGAGGGGGCGACCTTCGTGGACCTGACCGACCTGTACTCGCGCCGCCTCCGCGACCTCGCCCGGGAGGTCGATCCGTCGCTCGAGGAGGGGGTGTACGCCCAGTTCACCGGGCCGCACTACGAGACGCCGGCGGAGGTCCGGTACGCCAAGACCATCGGCGCCGACCTGGTGGGCATGTCCACGGCGCTCGAGGCGATCGCCGCACGGCACGCCGGGATGGAGGTCTTCGGCATCTCGCTGGTGACGAACCTGGCCGCCGGCATCAGCCCGGTGCCGCTCAGCCACGACGAGGTCATCGACGCCGGCCAGGCCGCCGGACCGCGGATCTCCCGGCTGCTCGCCGACATCGTGGACCGCGTCTAGCGCCGCCGGTCCCCCGGATTCCCACCCGCCCGTCCCCCGCACCGGCAACGGCCGCTGCCCGCACCCCGAAGAAAGCCATGAACCCCACAGCAGACGAACGGTCCACCCTCCTCTCGGCGGCGGACGGCTGGGCCGCGGAGGACCCGGACGCCGACACCGCGGCGGAACTGCGCGCGCTGGCGGCCGCGGCCGGGGCGGACGACGCCGGTTCGCCCGCCGCGCTCGCGGACCTGGCCGACCGCTTCGGCGGCCCGCTGGAGTTCGGGACCGCCGGGCTCCGCGCGGCCCTCGGCGCGGGCCCGAACCGCATGAACCGCGCCGTGGTGCGGCGCACCGCCGCGGGGCTCGCGCGCTACCTTCTCGACTCGGCGGCGGGCGCGTACACGCCGCGCGCCGTCGTCGGCTACGACGCCCGCCACAAGTCGGACGCCTTCGCCCTGGACACCGCCGCGGTGCTCACCGCGGCCGGCGTCGACACGTTCCTGCTGCCGGACCGGCTGCCCACGCCGGTGCTGGCCTGGGCGGTCCGCGCCCTGGACTGCGAGGCGGGCGTGATGGTCACCGCGAGCCACAACCCGCCGCAGGACAACGGGTACAAGGTCTACCTCGGCGGCCGTGCCGTCGCCGGGGCGGGCCGGGGCGCCCAGATCGTCGCCCCGATGGACGCCGACATTGCGCGCCGCATCGAGCACGGCCTCCCGTTGTCCGCGATCCCCCTGGCCGACTCCGGCTGGACGGTCCTTCCGGGCGCGGGCCAGGAGGGCGACGTCCAGGCCCGGTACGTGGAGGCGGTCGCCGCCCTCGCCCCCGCGGCGGGGCGGGCGCCCGGCGGGTTGCGGATCGTGCTGACTCCCCTGCACGGCGTCGGCGGGGACACCATGGGGCGCGTCTTCGCCGCCTCCGGGTTCACCGACGTCCGGCTGGTGGAGGCGCAGGCGCACCCCGACCCCGACTTCCCGACCGTCGACTTCCCCAACCCCGAGGAGCCCGGGGCCATGGACCTCGCCCTGGAGCAGGCGTCCCGCGAGGGGGCCGACCTGGTCGTCGCGAACGATCCGGACGCGGACCGCTGCGCCGTGGCCGTCGAGTTCCCCGGGCAGGGCTGGCGCATGCTGCGCGGCAACGAGGTGGGATCGCTGCTCGGGGAGCACGTCGCCGCGCGCCGGGCGGCGCGGGCCGCCGCCGGCGGGACCGCGGCGGCCCCCGCCGGGGTCTTCGCGAGCTCGATCGTCTCCTCGCGCCAGCTCGCGCGGATCGCCGCCGCCCACGGCCTGGAACACCGCACCACCCTGACCGGCTTCAAGTGGATCGCACGGGTCCCGGACCTGGCCTACGGCTACGAGGAGGCCCTCGGCTACTGCGTCGCCCCCGATCTGGTCCGCGACAAGGACGGCATCTCCGCGGCGCTGCTCCTCGCGGAGCTGGCCGAGGAGCTCAAGGCGGACGGGCGTTCCATCCCGGAGGCGCTGGACGAGCTGGCCCTCGTCCACGGACTGCACGCCACGGATCAGCTCTCGGTGCGTGTCCAGTCGCTGGACCTCCTCGGCGCCATGATGGGCCGGCTGCGCTCCCGCACGCCCGCCTCGCTGGGCGGCTCCGAGGTCGTCGCCGCCGTGGACCTCGCCGAGGGCGGCGACCTGCCGCCCACCGACGGCATGCTCTACCTCACGGCGGACGAGACGCGGGTGATCGTGCGGCCCAGCGGCACCGAGCCCAAGCTCAAGTGCTACCTCGAAGTGGTCGCGCACGTCTCCTCCGCCGACGAGCTGCCCGCGGCCCGCGCCGCGGCCCGCGGGCGGCTCGACGCCGTCGTCGCGGACGTCCGCGACGCGCTCGGCCTCTAGCCGCCACCACCACACACCCACGACCGAAGGAGAAACCCATGACCGCGCCGGAGAACCACGCCCCCACGACGGGCGCCGAGATCGCCGCCTACATCGACCACACGCTGCTCAAGCCCGACGCCTCCCGCGAGGACATCCTGCGGATCGCCGACGAGGCGGGCCGGTACCGGTTCAAGTCCGTCTGCGTCAACCCGCTGTGGGTCGCGACCGTGGCCCGGGCCCTCGCCGGCTCGGGCGTGCTGACCTGCTCCGTGATCGGTTTCCCCTTCGGCGCCACGACGACGGCGTCCAAGGCCTTCGAGGCCCGCGGCGCCATCGCCGACGGCGCGGCGGAGATCGACATGGTCATCGACATCGCCGCCGCGAAGCGCGGCGACAGGGCCGCGCTCGTCGCGGACATCGGGGGCGTGGCCCGGGAGGTGCACGACGGCGGGGCGATCCTCAAGGTCATCATCGAAACCTCGCTGCTCGACGACGCGCAGAAGGTCCTTGCCTGCGAGGCGGCCGTCGAGGCCGGCGCGGACTTCGTGAAGACGTCCACGGGCTTCGCCGGCGGCGGCGCCACGGTCGCCGACATCGGGCTCATGCGCCGCGCCGTCGGCCCCGAACTGGGCGTCAAGGCCTCCGGCGGGGTCCGGTCCCTGGCGGACGCGCGTGCCCTCATCGCGGCCGGGGCGACGCGGCTCGGCGCCAGCTCCGGAGTTGCTATTGTAGAGGGAGAACAGGGAACGACCGGCTACTGACGCAGACGCCTGCGGACAGTGCGGATCGCACGTCAACAAGGAGAATCGCTGTGTACTCAGACGGCCAGAACAAGGCCTATTCCGGCCAGGGCAATTTCGTCGGCAACTTCGTCGCCTTCGCGGCGATGTTCATCCTGTTCATCGGCGCGATCTACGTGTTGTCCTTCTGGACGCTGGAGAACGCCTGGTGGCCGGGGATCGCCTGCCTGGTCCTGGCGGCACTGGCCTTCCTGATCCCGCAGCACGTGCTGGGCCGCTCGAACTCGCATCAGACCGAGCGTTCCGCCGCCGTCGCGGTGCGGGCCAAGAGGTAGCGGGCCACTACGCCGCGCGGGGCCCTCGGCCCCGGGAGCAAGGGAGCAACGCCCACAGGGCGCGGCTCCCTTTCGCGTCTCCCCGCGTGGCGGGGGACACGCCGCTGCCGCTATGGTGGAGGTCGATGCCCCGCTGGGGCCGACGACCACAGGAGGACTGACGTGCGCATCTTTACGTTCCTTGCCGGCGCAGCGGCTGGCTACATCTTCGGGACGCGGTCCGGCCGTGAGTCCTACGACAAGATGAAGGTCAGTGCACGCGACCTCTGGGAGGATCCGCGGACCCAGGAGAAGCTCAGCGGCCTGGGCGAGACCCTCAAGCAGAAGGCCCCCGAGGTCAGCGCGGCCGTGGGCGCCGCCGCGACCAGCGTCGCGCACAAGGTGAAGGAGACCGCCGGGTCGGTCACCCACGGCAACGCCGAGTCGCCCGCGCAGGACCACGTGTCGGATCCCGCGCTCGCGACGGATCCCGGCCACGACTGGTCGGACGAGGGCGGCGCCACGCCGTCCGGTCCGGCCGCGGCCCGCTAGGTCCGCCCGCGAAGGGCCCCCGTCTTCTACTATCCGTAGAGGGCGGGGGCCTTTCGGCGTACTCTGGTGCCAACCATCCGCCGCCGGGCATTGGGCCGGTGGCGGCGACGAAAGGAAGCGCCATGTCCGATTCCGCCGCAACCTCCCAGCACGTCGTCGTCGGGGTGGACGGTTCGCCCCAGTCGATCACCGCCCTGCGCTACGGGCGCAAGCTCGCCGACGCGCTCGGCCTCGACCTGGAGGCCTTCGCGGCGTGGCAGGTGCATACCGCCTTCGAACAGTACGAGCCCACCGGCTGGGACCCGGAGACGGAGGCGCGCACGGGCCTGGAAAGCACCATCGAGGAGGCCTTCGGCGAGGACCGCCCGGCCAACCTCTCGCTGCGCCTCGCGATGGGTCCGTCGACGCAGCAGCTCGTGGACCGGAGCAAGGACGCCGCCATGATCGTGTTGGGCACGCGGGGCCGCGGCGGATTCAAGGGCATGATCCTCGGCTCCGTCTCGGCCAACGTCGCGGCGCACGCCAAGTGCCCGGTGGTCATCGCCCGCTGAGCCGACGGCGCGGCCGGCGAGCCGCGGCGGGCCGGCGGGTGCGACGTCGTGCCGGCGTGCGACGTCGTGCCGGCGGCAGCGCGCCGGGCGGACCGCCGCCGGCCTACTCCTCGAAGATCGAGTGCAGCACCCCGCCCGCCCACTCCAGGATCTCGGCGTCGGCCAGGTCCCGGCCGCCGACGGCCGCGGTCTTCGGCTTCGGGACGAGGACCGCGTTCAGCGCCGGCTTGTGCTGGGCCCCGCGGTACATCCGCGCCAGCCTCAGTTCCCGGGACTCCGGCAGGTCGGCGGGGGCGAACTTGATGAAGTTCCCCTGCAGCGCCACGTCCGTGAGGCCGGCGGCGCGCGCCCGCACCCGGAAGCGCGCGACCTCGACGAGGTTCTGGACGGGGGCGGGCGGCTCGCCGTAGCGGTCCACCAGCTCCTCCACGACCGCGTCGATGGCCGCGCCGTCGTTCGCGGCCGCGAGCTTGCGGTAGGCCTCGAGGCGGAGCCTCTCCCCCGGCACGTAGTCGTGCGGGAGGTGCGCGTTGACCGGCAGCTCGATCTTCATGTCGGCGACCTTCTCCTCCGCGTCCCCCTTGAAGTCGGCGACGGCCTCGCCCACGAGCCGGATGTAGAGGTCGAACCCCACGCCCGCGATGTGCCCGGACTGCTCGCCGCCGAGCAGGTTGCCGGCGCCGCGGATCTCCAGGTCCTTCATGGCCAGCTGGAAGCCGGAGCCGAGCTCGTTGTGCGCGGCCACCGCCTTCAGCCGCTCCAGCGCCACCTCCCCGAGCGGCTTCTCCGCGTTCCACAGGAAGTAGGAGTAGGCGCGCTCGCGGCCGCGGCCCACGCGGCCGCGCAGCTGGTGGAGCTGGGAGAGCCCGTACGCGTCCGCGCGGTCCACGATCAGCGTGTTGGCGTTGGAGATGTCCAGCCCCGTCTCGATGATCGTGGTGGACACCAGGACGTCGAACTTCCGCTCCCAGAAGTCCACGATGATCTGCTCCAGGCGGGCCTCGCTCATCTTGCCGTGCGCGACCTCCACCCGGGCCTCGGGCACCAGCTCGCGCAGCTGCGCGGCGACCCGGTCGATCGAGGAGACCCGGTTGTGCACGAAGAACACCTGGCCCTCGCGCATCAGCTCGCGGCGGATCGCCGCCGTGACCTGCTTGTCCGTGTACGCCCCGACGTAGGTCAGCACGGGGTGCCGCTCCTCCGGCGGCGTCGCCAGGGTCGAGGTCTCGCGGATGCCCGTCAGCGACATCTCCAGGGTGCGCGGGATCGGGGTCGCCGACATCGCGAGGACGTCGACGTTCGTGCGCATCTTCTTCAGCGCCTCCTTGTGCTCGACGCCGAAACGCTGCTCCTCGTCCACGACCACCAGGCCCAGGTCCTTGAACTGGACCTCCTTGGACAGCAGCCGGTGGGTGCCGATCACGACGTCCACCGAGCCGTTCCGCAACCCCTCGACCACCTCCTTGGCCTCCTTGGCCGTCTGGAAGCGCGAGAGCGACCTCACCCGGACGGGGAACCCGGAGAAGCGCTCGGCGAAGGTCTCGTGGTGCTGGCGCGCGAGCAGGGTCGTGGGCACCAGCACGGCGACCTGCTTGCCGTCCTGGACGGCCTTGAACGCCGCGCGGACCGCGATCTCGGTCTTCCCGAAGCCGACGTCGCCGGAGACGAGGCGGTCCATCGGGATCTCCCGCTCCATGTCCGCCTTGACCTCGTTGATCGTGGTCAGCTGGTCCGGGGTCTCGTTGAAGGGGAACGCCTCCTCCAGCTCATGCTGCCACGGGGTGTCCCGGGCGAACGCGTGCCCGCGGGAGGCCATGCGCGCCGAATACAGCCGGATGAGCTCGCCGGCGATCTCCTTGACCGCGCGCCGCGCCTTGGACTTGGTGTTGGACCAGTCCGAGCCGCCCATCTTGGACAGCGCGGGCGTCTCCCCGCCCACGTAGCGCGTGACCTGGTCCAGCTGGTCCGTCGGAACGAACAGCCGGTCGCCGGGGGCCCCGCGCTTCGCCGGCGCGTACTCGAGCACCATGTACTCGCGCATGGCGCCCGCGCCCGATCCCCCGCCCACCTTGCGCTGCAGGAGCTCGACGAAGCGCGCGATGCCGTGCTGCTCGTGGACCACGAAGTCGCCCTCGGACAGCTGCAGCGGATCGACCGCGTTGCGGCGCTTCACCGCCAGCTTCCGGCCGCTCTTGGCCGAGTAGGCGCTGGAGCGCCCGAGCAGGTCGGCCTCGGTCAGCAGCCCGAGCTTCAGTCCGTCGAAGACGAAGCCGCGGCCGGCGACCGCGGTGGTGATCTCGATGAGCCCGGCCGTCGGGGCGGCGTCGAGGGATTCGACGCGGTGGCACGGGATGCCGGCGTCGTGGAAGAGCTCGGCGAGCCGTTGCGCGGGGCCCGGCCCGTCAGTGGCCACCACGACCCGCCAGTCGTCCCGGATCCGTCCGCCGATGAACTCCATCATCTCCGCGACATCGCCCTGGTAGCCCCGGGGCTCCCGCGCCGCGACGGTCACGCTGTCCACGTCGAGCACCAGCTCGCCGTCGCGCGCCAGGGAGGTCACCGACCACCAGCTGACCGAGGAGGCCAGGGCCGTGGCACGGGTGTCGGCCAGCGAGGAGAAGTTGCCGGCGTCCAGGGACGCCGTCACGGCCGCGGCCTGCACCAGGTCCACGGGGGCCGTCCCGCCATCGGACGCGGTGGACCACGCGGCGGCGAGGAACTCCTCGTTCGTCGCGGCCAGGTCGTGGGCGCGCGCGCGGACGCGCTCGGGCTCCATCACGACCGCGATCGAGTTTCCGGGCAGCTGGGACAGGAAGGGGACCATCGCGTCGACCAGGACGGGGGCGAGGGACTCCATGCCCTCCACGGCGATGCCGCCGGCGATCTTCTCCAGCAGGTCCGCGGCCGCGGGCATCGCCGGTTTCAGCTTCGCGGCGCGGGACATCACGGACGGGGTGATGAGCAGCTCGCGGCACGGCGGCGCGTACAGCTCCGCGGGCCCGGCGGCCTCGGCCTCCGCGGTGGTGAACGAACGCTGGTCGGCGACCGCGAACCAGCGCATCTGCTCCACCTCGTCGCCGAAGAACTCGATGCGCACCGGGTGGTCCTCCGTGGGCGGGAAGACGTCCAGGATGCCGCCGCGGACGGCGAACTCGCCGCGGTGCGTGACCATGTCGACCCGGGCGTAGGCCGCGTCGGCGAGCTCACGCACGACGTCGGCGAACGGCTTCTCGTCGCCCGTCCGCAGGTGGACCGGCCTGAGGTCCCCGAGCCCGTCCACAAGCGGCTGGACCACGGCGCGGATCGGCGCGACGACGACCTTCAGCGTCCCGTCGGGGTGCCGCAGGCGCCGCAGCAGGTTCAGGCGCCGCCCCACGGTGTCCGACCGCGGGGACAGGCGCTCGTGGGGCAGGGTCTCCCAGCTGGGGAACTCGGCGATGGACTCCGGCGGGAGGTAGGCGCGCAGGGCCGCCGCGAGGTCCTCGGACTCGCGGCCCGTCGCGGTCACGGCCAGCACGACGGCGGGGCCGCCCCCCGATCCGCCGGCGGCCAGGCCGTCCGCAGCCTCGGCGACCAGCGCGGCCCGCAGGCCGGCCGGCGCCGCGACCTCCAGGTCCTGGCTCCGCGCGGCGAACGGGTTCGAGGCGTAGGCGCGCACGCGCGCGTACGACGGATCGGCGGCGAGGGCCGTGCGGAGGCCAGTGAGGGCCATGGGGGGTTCCTTCCGGGATCCGGCAGACAGCACAAAAGCCCGAGGTCCTTGCGGACGCCGGGGTGGATTTCCAGCTTACCGCCTCGGTTCCCCGGCTCCGGCGCCGGGGACGGTGCGGCGCCCGTAGCATGGACGGTGGACCAACGGGCCGACCCGTTCGACAAGAAGGAGCACCGTGGCACTGAACGCCAGCACCAACCTGCCCTATTCCGCCCACGTCGTCGCCGAGCTGTTCTCCAGCCGGGAGTTCGTCGAGCACGTCAGCACCAAGGCCGGCGGGACGCTCACCGATTTCACGGTCAGCGGGCCGGTCGGCGCGGCGTTCACGGCCACCATCGAGCGCGCCATTCCCACCGACCGGCTCCCGGATCTGGTCCGGAAGTTCGCGGGCGGGACCCTGAGCGTGACCCAGCGCGAGGCGTGGTCCGCCCCGGACGCCGACGGCGGCCGCACGATCGACATCGCCGTCAGCGTCGCGGGCGCGCCGGTGGACGTCAAGGCCGTCCAGCGCCTGGTCGCGCTGGGAGGCTCGACCGTCGTCGAGGTCACCGGCGAGGTCACCTCAGGCATCCCGTTCCTCGGCGGCAAGATCGCCGCCGCGGCCGAGCCGTTCCTCGGCAAGGCCCTGAACCTGCAGGCCGACCAGGCCCAGGCCTGGCTCGACCGGCGCCCGTAGGTCCGCTCCTGCTGCGAACGCGCTTCCCGCTCCTGCGGCTCATGCCCGCCGAACGGAGGCTCCCCTGGGTCGGGGTGCCCGCCGCCGCCTACGCCGCGGCCCTGACGGCCGTGGTCTTCTGGCCGGTCCCCGTGGACCGGCACGCGGCGGGAACCCTGTCCCGGGTGCTCGCGTGGCTGCACGGCGCGGGCATCCCGGCGTGGTTCGACTACGGCCTGGTCGAATGGCTCGCCAACGTCGCCATGTTCGTGCCGTTCGGCTTCCTCGCGGCCGCTGTCCTCGCGCCGCGCCGCTGGTGGCTGGCCCCGGTGTGCGCCCTGGGCGCCAGCCTCGCGATCGAGCTGGTCCAGCACGCGGCGCTCCCGGAACGCTTCGCCTCCGTGGCCGACGTCGGCGCCAACACGCTCGGCGCCGCCGTCGGGGTGCTGGCATGCCTGGCGCTGTTCCCGGCCGTCGCCGCGCGGCTGGACGTCTCGGGGCACGGCCGGTCCGCTCCCCCGCGGCGCCCGCCCTCCGGGAACCGCGGCGGCCGCCCCTGAAACGGGCGGCGCCGCGCGTCATCTGCGGGACGCGGCGCGGGCACGGCGGTAACCTGTTGTTCGGCGCGCCGCGACGTCCGGCCGACGCGGGCCCGGGCACGCCATCCAACCCCCGGGAAGAAGACCCATGAACACCACGCCACACGGCCGCCCCGGCGGCGAGACCGCCTTCCGCCGCGCCAGCTACCCGGAGTACCTGCGCATCACGGAGATCCTGCGGAAGGAGACAGTCGGCGGGCTCGTCCTCATCGTCGCCGCCGCCATCGCGATCGTCTGGGCCAACACGCCCGCCGCCGCGTCGTACTTCGCGCTGCGCGACTTCCACGTGAGCGTCCCGATCCCCGGCCTCGAACTCGACCTCAGCCTGGGCCACTGGGCGTCCGACGGCCTCCTCGCCGTGTTCTTCTTCCTCACCGGGCTGGAGCTGAAGAAGGAATTCGTCATCGGGGACCTGAACCGCTTCAGCCGGGCGATCGTGCCGGTGACCGCGGCGTTCGGCGGCGTGCTGGTTCCCGCGCTGATCTACGTCGCCTTCAACGCGGCCGCGGGCGGCGAGACCCTGCGCGGCTGGGCGATCCCCACGGCGACGGACATCGCGTTCGCCGTCGCGGTGCTGGCCGTGATCGGGTCCCACCTGCCCTCGGCCCTGCGCATCTTCCTGCTGACGCTCGCCGTCGTCGACGACCTCATCGCGATCGTCATCATCGCGTTCGTCTACACCTCGGACCTCAAGCCGCAGTACCTGCTGCTCTCGCTGGTGCCGATCCTGCTGTACACCTATCTGGCGCAGCGGCACCAGAGGTTCATCGGGCAGCGGCCGTGGGCCGCCTGGGTGATCCTCCTGCCCCTCGGCGTCGCCGCGTGGGCGCTGGTGCACGAGTCGGGGGTCCACGCGACCATCGCCGGCGTCGTGCTCGGTTTCGCGGTTCCCGTGCGGCGCAAGGACGGCGCGCCCGGCGAGGGCCTGGCGGAACGCCTCGAGCACCGCTTCCGCCCGCTGTCCTCCGGGTTCTGCGTCCCGCTCTTCGCCTTCTTCTCCGCCGGCGTGGCGATCGGCGGCGGGGAGGGCATCGCCAAGGCGCTCGGGGACCCCGTCGTGTGGGGCATCGTGGCCGGGCTCGTGCTGGGCAAACCGATCGGCATCCTGGGCTCCACGTGGCTGGTCACCAAGACGCGGCGGGCGACGCTGGACCCCGACACGCGCTGGGGCGACCTCCTCGGTGTCACGCTGCTCGGCGGCATCGGCTTCACGGTCTCGCTGCTGGTCTCGGAGCTGAGTTTCGGGCTGGAATCCCCGCACTACGAGCACGCCAAGGTCGCGATCCTCGCCGGCTCCCTGCTGGCCGCGTTCCTCGGCGCGCTGTGGCTCAAACCCCGGGACCGCCGCTACCGCGAGATCGCCGAGCGCGAGAAGATCGACGCGAACCGGGACGGCGTGCCCGACCTCTTCGAATAGGGCGCCGGGACCGGCGTCCCGGGCCGGGGGCGCCCGGGTCCCGGTGGCCGGCTCAGGCGGGGGCGCCGCCGTCGGCAGCGAGCAGGGCCTGCTCGGCCGCGACCCAGGCCAGCATCGCGCACTTCACGCGCGCCGGGAAACGCGAGACGCCGGCGAAGGCCGCCGCGTCCCCGAGGATCTCCTCGTCGGCCTCGCGCGTGCCGCGCGAGCGCATGACCTCGCGGAACTCCTCGATCATGGCCGCCAGCTCCCGGCGGTCGGCGCCCGTGGCGAGCTCCGTGAACGCGGAGGCGGAGGCCATCGAGATGGAGCACCCGGCCCCCTCCCAGCTGACCGCGGCCACCCGCTCCCCGTCGGTCTCGACCCGGAGCCGGATCTGGTCCCCGCACACCGGGTTGTGCTGGTGGGACTCGCCCCAGGGCATCCCGGGCCCGGCCTCGCGGAGGCCGTCGCCGACGCGGCGCTTGGCGTGGTCCAGGATGATCTGCTGGTAGAGCTGCTCGAGGTCGCTCACGCGCCCACCCCGAAAAAGCCGCGCACCCCGGCGACCGCGTCGAGGAACGCGTCGACGTCCCCCTCCGTGGTGTACAGGTAGGTGCTCGCGCGGGTGCTCGCCGTCACGCCGAGGGCGCGGTGCAGCGGCTGGGCGCAGTGGTGGCCCACGCGCACGGCGACGCCCCTGCTGTCGAGGAACTGGCCGACGTCGTGGGGGTGCACGCCCTCGACGTCGATCGCCGCGGTCCCGATCCGCTCGGCCCGGTCGGGCCCGAGCACCCGGATGCCCGGGATGGACGCCAGGCCGTCGGCCATGCGGCGGCCCAGGTTCCGTTCCCAGGAGGCGATCCGGTCCATGCCGACCTCCGCCAGGTAGTCCGCGGCGGTCGCCAGGGCGACGGCCTGGGAGACGCGCTGCGTCCCGGCCTCGAAGCGGGCCGGCGCCGGCAGGTATTCGGCGGACTCCATCGTCACCGTGGTGATCATGGAGCCGCCGGTGAGGAAGGGCGGCATGGCGTTGAGGAGCTCGCGGCGCCCATAGAGCGCGCCGATGCCCGTCGGGCCGAGCATCTTGTGCCCGGAGAACGCCATGAAGTCCACGCCGAGGGCCTTGACGTCCACGGGCAGGTGCGGCACCGACTGGCAGGCGTCGAGCACCGTCAGCGCCCCGACGCGGCGCGCCAGCGCGACGAGGGCCGCCACGTCAAGGACGGTGCCCAGCACGTTGGTGACGTGCGCGAACGCCAGGATGCGCGTGCGCGGACCGACGATATCCTCGGCGAGGTCCAGGCGCAGCGCCCCGTGGGCGTCCACCGGGATGTACCTCAGCCGCGCCCCGGTCCGCCGGGCAAGCTCCTGCCACGGGATGAGGTTCGCGTGGTGCTCCAGTTCGGTCACCACGATCTCGTCGCCGGGGCCCAGCGCGAAGCGCCCGGCCGCGGGGCCGCCGAGTCCCGCGCTGGCGTTGGAGAAGGAGTACGCGAGGAGGTTGAGTGCCTCGGTGGCGTTGGACGTCCATACGAGCTCGTCGGTGTCCGCGCCGACGAACCGGCTCACCGTGGTCCGCGCGTCCTCGAAGACCTCGGTGGCCTCGACCGCCAGGCTGTGCGCCCCGCGGTGGACCGCGGCGTTGAACCGCTCGTAGTAGTGCTGCTCCGAATCGAGCACGCACCGCGGCTTCTGGGAGGTCGCACCCGAGTCCAGATAGACCAGGGGCTTGCCGCCCATGGCGCGCCCGAGGAGGGGAAAGTCGGCCCGCAGGCGGGCGACCTCCGCGTCGGTGAGGCGCTGGTGCTCGATGGTGCTGTGGCCGGTGGGGGACTCCACGCTGGACGGACCCTTCGTTGACGATGGGAAGACTCCCCCATCATCCCACTCCGCCCGCGCCGCGGCACCTGAGCCGACGCTAACCTCCGCCGCGGACCCGCCGCCGGGCATGAAAAAAGGGACCGGCAGCGGGATGGGGGTGGCCCAGTCTCAGAGGCCGCCCGCTGCCGGCCCCCGTTCAGGGAGCCAGTAAGGCTGAGATCATCATAAGTGGAAAAGTTGTCAAATGACCAATCGCCTGCCGGGGCGCCGCGCGCCGGGCCGCGAGCGGCCCCCGTGGGACCGTTCGCGCAGGTCAGCGCGGCCCCACGGCAGGCGGGGGCCGCGCGTCAGGCCCCGTGGAAACGCTGCTGCGCGGCCTGCAGGCCTTCCCGGACGAGGAGCTCGACGGCGTCCGCCGCGTCGCCGACGAGGAACGGCAGTTCCTTCTTCTCGGTAGTGGCGAAGTCCCGGAGCACGAAGTCGGCCGTGTCCATGCGGCCCGGAGGCCGGCCCACGCCGACGCGGACCCGGTGGTAGTCCTTGGTCGCGAGCGCCTTGGAGATGTCGCGCAGGCCGTTGTGCCCGCCCTCTCCCCCGCCGATCTTCAGCTTGATGGTCCCGAAGGGGATGTCGATCTCGTCGTGGACGGCCACGACGTGGTCCGGCGCGATCGAGAAGAACTTCGACAGCGCGGACACGGGCCCGCCGGTGACGTTCATGTACGTGGAGGGCTTCGCGAGCACCACCCGGGGGCCGCCCACGCCCAGCCGGCCCTCGAGGACCTGGGCGCGCGCCTTGTGGACCTTGAACGTGCCGCCGACGCGGCCCGCGAGCTCGTCGAGGACCATGTGCCCCACATTGTGCCGGTTACGGGCGTAGCCGGGCCCGGGGTTGCCGAGCCCGGCTACGAGCCAGGTATCGCTGGTCATGCGAGTGGGCGCTGGTCCCTACTCGGCGGACGCCGCGGAGGCGGCGGGGGCCTCGGCCGAACCGGCCTCGCCCTCTTCGCCGAGGTCGGCGGCGGCCGGGACGTACACGGTGGCGATGACGGTGTCGGCATCGATGAGCAGCGAGGTGCCCTTCGGCAGCGCCAGCTCGGAGGCCAGGATGTTGTCGCCGGCCTCGCGGCCCTCGACGTTGAGCGTCACGGACTCGGGCAGGTGCGTGGCCTCGGCCTCGACGGAGACGGTGAACTGCTCGAGGTCCAGGACGGCGCCCGGGGCAACCTCGCCCTCGACGTGCACGGAGACGTCGACCGTGACCTTCTCGCCCTTGCGGACGGTCAGGAGGTCCAGGTGGTCGACGGTCTGCTTCAGCGCGTGGCGCTGGATGTCCTTGACGAGGGCCATGTGCTCCTCACCCTCGACGTCGAGGACCAGCAGGGCGTTGGAGTGGCGGACGGCCAGCGTGGTCTGCTGGGACGGCAGGAGCACGTGGATCGGCTCGGCGCCGTGGCCGTAGACGACGGCCGGGATCTTGTGGTCGCGGCGGGCCTGGCGGGCGGCGCCCTTGCCGAAGTCGCTGCGGAGTTCGGCGGGGATCTTGACGAGGTCGGACATGGTGTTCTCCTTGTGGGTTGCGGTCAGCCCGGCTGGGGATCAAGCCTAGAAGCCGCAACGACCATCCTGGGATGTCCGCGGTAGCGCGTCTAGCCTCGTCGATCACGGAGTACGGGGGACACTGGGTCCCGCTCCCTCGCCTGGGCACTGCGGATCATCCTACCAGTCGCGCGCCGGGACCCGCGCGGCCCGGTTCCGAAGACCCGCCGTGGCGGTCCCGGGGGCCCGGACGGCGCCGGGGCCCGCGGCCCCGGGGGGCGCGCCCGGCGACGGCGCAAGCGTTTCCCTTCGGCTGGGCTAAAATCGAACGGATCGCACCGAGCAGAAGACGGTCCCGGCGAGTTCCGGGAACTGCACCGAACCCCCGGGGGGAATACATTTTGGAACCTAACGACGCCCATGGCGCCGAAACCGGGCCAGACCTGCGCCAGTACCTGACGGTCGCGCGGACCTACTGGAGGGGCATCGCGGCGATTCTGCTCGGCACCATCCTTTTGGCCTTCGTCTGGACCCTCACGCAGCCGAAGATCTACGAGGCCGCGTCCTCCGGCATGGTGGTCACGGCCGGAGCCGACAACATCGGCACCGCCCTCGCCGGCGACAACCTGGCCAAGTCGAAGGCCACGAGCTACAAGAGCATCGCGCAGTCGCGCCCGGTGGCCCTCAAGGCGCAGAGCGCGCTCGGCCTCGAGCTGACCCCGGACGTGCTCCTGGGCCAGATCGCCGTCGAGGTCCCCACCGCGACCGCCGAGATCCGCGTGAAGGCGCAGTCGACCGACCCCGCCGCCGCGCAGGACCTGGCGAACGCCTGGGTCGAGGCCCTCGCCGAGCAGGTCTCCGACATCGAATCCTCCGCGATGGACGAGGGGTCCTCGGGCGCCGCGGTCCAGGTGGCCCCGCTGGGTCGGGCCGCCCTGCCGACCGAGCCGGTCTCCCCGAACACGAAGCTCGCGCTGGCCCTCGGCGGCGTGGTCGGGCTCGCGCTCGGCCTGGGCTATGCGCTGCTGCGCAACCACCTGGACCGCCGGGTCCGCTCCGCCGAGGCCGTCGAGCGCCTCGGCAGCAGCGTCGTCGGAACCATCCCCTCCGACGCGCGCCTCGCGACCGGCCGGCAGGTCGTCGAGTCCGGCAGCCTCAACCACGACGACCGCGAGTCGCACGCGTTCTCCGAGTCCCTGCGCGAGCTGCGCACCAACCTCTCCTACATGGACGTCGACAACCCGCCGCGGATCATCGTCATCACGTCCTCGGTGCCCGGCGAGGGCAAGTCCTCGATCTCGGCGAACCTGGCCGTGGCCATCGCGGCGACGGGCCGCGAGACGATCCTCATCGACGGGGACCTCCGCCGCCCCGTGCTCTCCGACATCTTCGGGCTGCCCTCCGGCGGAGGGCTGACGGACGTGCTGAGCGGCATGGCCGACATCGACGACGTGCTGCAGCCGTACGGCCCCGTGCCGAGCCTGTCGCTCCTCGCCGCCGGCCGCATCCCGCCCAACCCGTCCGAGCTTCTGGGATCGCGCGCCATGAAGAACCTGCTGCGCCAGCTCTCCGAGAACGCCGTGGTCCTCATCGACGCCCCGCCGCTGCTGCCGGTGACCGACGCCGCCATCCTGACCAAGTCCGCCGACGGCGCGCTCGTGACGGTCAAGGCCGGCTCGACGACGATCGACGAGCTGGAGAAGGCCCTGGACAACCTCCGCAAGGTCGACGCCCATATCCTGGGCGCGATCCTGAACCAGGTTCCCACCAAGGGCGCCGGGGCCGACCAGTACGGCTACTACGGCAAGTACTACTACTCCGCCCAGCAGGAACCGGGCGTCGCCAGCCGCCGGCACGAGGAGGCCATCGCCGTCGAGGCGCCCGTGCGCGCCGCACGCGCCGGCGTCGCGCAGGACCGGCACGAGGACGCGGTCTACGACGCGGAGGACTCCGGGGAACTGGCCGACGACCGGTCCTTCGACGAGCTCCTGACGACCCCCGCCCAGATGCGCCACCTGCGCCGCCGCGGCTAGCGCCCGAAGCGGTACCGCCCGCGGGCCGCGAGAGCCCGGTCCGACCGCCATCGTGCGGTGGGACCGGGCTCTGTCGTTCGACCTGCGTCCCCGGCGTAACCGGCCGGGCCACTTCACACGCCCGCTCCCCACGACCCGCTACCATGGGGCACCCCCAGCAAAGGAGAACCCCGTGGGCAAGGTGGTCATGTACGGCTCGGTGTCGGTGGACGGCTTCATCGCCGACGGGAACGACCAGCCCGGGGCGCTGTTCGATTGGTTGTCCAACGGCGACGTCCCGTTGGATGGGAGCGGCGCCGTGATGGTGTCGCAGACGTCCTACGACTACACCCGGCCGTACTGGGACCGGATCGGGGCGACCATCGTCGGCCGCCACGTCTTCGACATGACGGACGGTTGGGACGGGAAGCCTCCGGGAGGGGTCGACCACGTGGTCGTCGTGACGCACCGGCCCACACCCGAGGGCTGGGACCCCGAGTCGCCGTTTCACTTCGTCGACGGCGTCCAGGCGGCCGTGGCCACGGCGCAGGAGCTCGCGGGTGACCGCATCGTCGAGGTCGCCGCCGGCGACGTCGGTGGCCAGGCGCTTGCCGCGGGTCTGGTCGACGAGGTGCGCATGGACGTCGTACCCGTCGTGTTCGGGTCCGGCAAGCGCTACTTCGGGTCCGTCCACGCACAGCAGTTGTTGGAGGATCCCGACGTGGCGATCCAGGGCAACCGGGTGCTTCACCTGCGCTATCGGGTGCGCCGTTGACCGATCGGGGCGCAAGCCACGGTCCAGCCGGCGATGACACCCCCGACTGCGACGGCCGGCTAGCCCCTGGCGGCGGCCCGCTCGAACGCGACGATGTCGCGCAGCGCGGGCAGCATCTCGTCGACCATCCGGGCGTAGACCGCGGAGGACTCGCGGTAGGGGTCCACGACGTCGTCGCCGCCGGGCTCCGCGGCGCGTGCCGCGTGCCGCCGCAGGGAGGCGAGCTTCGGAAGGGCCTTCCAGCGCGCCTCGACGTCGTCGGGCGCGGAGCCCCGGGGCAGGGAACCGGCGTCGGAGGCCGCGACGGCGCGCAGGACGCGCGCGAACTCCCGGACCGTGAAGGCCCGCTTGAGCATGCGCGGGCTTCGGGCCACGATCGCGTCCCGGTGGACCGTTGTCAGGGCCAGGGCGAAGTCGGCGCCGGCGAGCAGGCGCTCGTCGAGCTGGCGCGACGCGAACCCCTCGGCGCTGCCGCCCACCTCGGCGAGGAGCTCGGCGGACCGCCGGTCCATCGGGTGCCCCACGAGCGCCTGGGTTCCGGCGCTGCGGACCTCGAACCGACCGGGCGCCACGGCGTCCAGCCCGTCCTGCAGGTAGCGCTCGGCGTACGGGGATCGGCAGATGTTGCCGGTGCACACGGTAAGGATCTTGACCACCCGTCCACCCTACCGGGCGCCGGGGCCGCGCCCAACGCGGGCCACCCACCAGGCGCCACCCCACGACGGCGGGGCCCGGACGCGCGTCCGGGCCCCGCCGGGGGGATCGCGTGCTAGGCGTTGCCGTCGAAGAGGCTCGTCACGGAGCCGTCCTCGAAGACCTCCTTGACCGCGCGCGCGATCATCGGGGCGATGGACAGGACCGTCAGCTGCTTGAAGCGCTTGGACGCCGGGATCGGGAGCGTGTTGGTCACGACCACCTCGCGCGCGCCGGACTCGGACAGGCGCTGCGCCGCCGGGTCGGAGAAGACGGCGTGGGTCGCGGCGATGATGACGTCCTTCGCGCCGCGTTCCTTGAGGACGCGAACGGCGCCGGAAATGGTCCCGCCCGTGTCGATCATGTCGTCGATGAGCACGCACGTGCGGCCCTCGATCTGCCCGACGACGGTCTTGGAGACGGCCTGGTTGGGCACCGTGAGGTCGCGCGACTTGTGGACGAACGCCAGCGGGACCCCGCCCAGGCGGTCGGCCCACTGCTCGGCGACTCGGACGCGGCCGGTGTCCGGGGACACCACCGTGACGTTGTCGCTGCCGACGCGCCCGCGGATGTAGTCCGCGAGCAGCGGGATCGCGAAGAGGTGGTCGACGGGCCCGTCGAAGAAGCCCTGGATCTGCGCCGTGTGCAGGTCCACGCTCATGATCCGGTCGGCGCCGGCCGTCTTGTAGAGGTCGGCGACGAGGCGGGCGGAGATCGGCTCGCGGCCGCGGCCCTTCTTGTCCTGCCGGGCATAGGGGTAGAACGGGGAAACCACGGTGATGCGGCGGGCCGACGCGCGCTTCATCGAGTCGACCATGATGAGCTGTTCCATGAGCCAGTTGTTCAGCGGGGCCGGGTGCGACTGGATGATGAACACGTCCTTGCCGCGCACGCTCTCGCCCGAGCGGACGTAGATCTCGCCGTTGGCGAAGTCGTAGGCGGACATCGGGAGCAGCTCGGTCTCCAGGACCGCCGCGATCTCCTCCGCCAGTTCGGGGTGCGCGCGGCCGGACGCCAACACGAGCTTCTTGTCGACGTTATGGCTGAGTTCGCTCATGGGATCTCTTTCTCGATCTGGTGGAAAACGGGGAGGGCTGGGGATCAGGTGAGGTCGTGCGCCGGGGTGGCCGCCGGGGCCCCCGCGCGTTCGGCCGCCCGGGCCGCGGAGCTGCCCGGGCGCTTGGCCTGGGCCCAGCCGGCGGTGTTGCGCTGCGGCGCCACGGAGAGCGCGAGCGCCCCCGCCGGAACGTCCTTGCGCACGATCGCCCCGGCGCCGGTGTAGGCCCCGTCGCCAATGCTCACCGGGGCCACGAACACCGTGTTGGAGCTGGTCCGCACATGCGATCCGATGACGGTGCGGTGCTTGTTGACGCCGTCGTAGTTCGCCGTGATGTTGCCGCAGCCGATGTTCGTGTACTCGCCGATCTCCGCGTCGCCGGCGTACCCGAGGTGCGAGAGCTTGGACCCGCGGCCGACCGTGACGTTCTTCGTCTCGTAGAACGCCCCGATCTTCCCGTCCTCGCCGAGCACGGTCTTGGCCCGGAGGTAGGCGAACGGCCCCACCGTGGCCCCGTCGCCGATGCTGGAGTCCACGGCGTCGGTGCGCACCACCTTCGCGTCGCACCCCACCGTCACGTTCGTGAGGGTCGTGTCCGGCCCGATCACGGCGCCCGTGCCGACCGCCGTCGTGCCGTGCAGCTGCGTCCCGGGCTTGATCGTGACGTCGGTGGAAAGCGCGACGTCCACGTCGATCCAGGTCGTGGCGGGGTCGATGACCGTCACGCCGGCGCGCATCCAGCCCTCGAGTGCGCGCCGGTTCATTTCCCGCCCCAGCGCGGCCAGCTGCACGCGGTCGTTGGCGCCCTCGACCTGCCAGGGATCCTCCGTGACGACGGCGGCCACGCGGCCACCGTCCCCGCGGGCGATGGCCAGCACGTCCGTGAGGTACATCTCACCCTGCGCGTTGTCGGTGGTGACGCGCGCCAGCGCGGAGCGCAGGACTCCGGCGTCGAACGCGTAGATGCCGGAGTTGACCTCGCGGATCCCCCGCTGCTCGGCCGTGGCGTCCTTGTGCTCGACGATGGCGGTGACGGTGCCGTCGGCCGCGCGCAGGATCCGGCCGTAGCCGGTCGCGTCCGCCAGCAGCGCGGTCAGCACGGTGGCGGCGTTGCCGGCCCGGTCGTGCTCGGCGACGAGTTCGGCCAGGAGCCCGGTGGTGAGCAGGGGCACGTCGCCGTAGGTCACGACGACGGTCCCCTCCGTCTCCGCGGGCAGCGCCTCCAGGCCCAGCTGGACGGCGCGCCCGGTGCCGGGGACCTCGTCCTGGTCGGCGATGGTGATGCCGGGCTCGATGCCGAGGAGGTGCTCGGCGACCCGGTCGCGTTCGTGGCGGACCACGGCGACGAGCCGCTCGGGGCGGAGTCCCCGGGCCGCGGCGATGGCGTGCCCCACCATGGAGCGCCCGCCGATCTCGTGGAGGATTTTGGGTTTCGCCGACTTCATGCGGGTACCCGCTCCGGCGGCGAGGACGATGACGGCGGCCGGTGCGGTGGCTTCCACGCTCAAGTTAGGAACTCCCTGCGGTTGGTGACACGTAGCCGGCGCTCGGCCGGGCCAAACCAGTCTACCGCGTGGGATGCTGGCGCCCGCCGCGTCCGTTCCGCCCATAGGATTCGAACCTATACTCCACGGCTCCAAAGGCCGGGGTGCTGCCATTACACCAGAGCGGACCGTGCTGGCGCCCCCTCGGGGCGCGCGACACAGTTAGCCATTTTGCCACACATGGCGCCGCGCCGTGGTCCCGGCCCGGTCCCGGGTGCCGCCTACTCCCCCGCGGCCTCGGCGGCCTCCATCCAGGCCTCCTCGAGCTCCCCGCGCTCCGCCTCGACGGCCTGCAGCCGCGCGTTGAGCCCGGCCAGCTCGTCGAGCCTCATCCCGGCCGAGGACTCCGCCATCTGGGCGTGGAGCCGCTCGGCCTGCTGGGCGAGCTTGCCGAGCTGGCGTTCGATCCGGTTGACCTCCTTGCGGGCCTCCCGCTTCTCGGCCTCGCTGGGGCCGGGGGCCGCGGCGGCGGGACCGCTCTTGGCGGCGGGCCCGGTCTTCGCGCCGGAGGCGGAGGCCCCCGCCGCGTGGCGCAGCTCCAGGTACTGGTCCACGCCCCCGGGCAGCCCGCGGAGCTTCCCGTCGCCGAGGAGCGCCAGCTGGTGGTCCGTCACGCGCTCCAGGAGGTAGCGGTCGTGGCTGACCACCACGAGCGTGCCGGCCCAGCCGTCCAGCAGGTCCTCGACCGCCGAAAGCGTGTCGGTGTCCAGGTCGTTGGTCGGCTCGTCGAGCATCAGGACGTTCGGCTCGCCCACCAGCAGGCGC
Source organism: Arthrobacter halodurans (assembly GCF_041877255.1). NCBI lineage: Bacteria > Bacillati > Actinomycetota > Actinomycetes > Micrococcales > Micrococcaceae > Arthrobacter > Arthrobacter halodurans. The sequence goes on along the minus strand of NZ_JBHDLJ010000009.1, from coordinate 39,579 downwards.
AGCAGCTGCAGCCGCCGCCGCTCGCCGCCGGAGAGCTCCCGGACCGGGGTCCACTGTTTGTCGGTGCCAAACCCGAGCTGCTCGACCAGCTGGCTGGCGGAGACCTCCTTGCCCCCGACCTCGAAGACGTTGCGCTCGTCCTGGATCACCTCGATGACCCGCTTGTCCGCCAGCTCGTCGAGCTCCCGGACCTCCTGGGTCAGGATGGCCGTCTTGACAGTCTTGCCGCGCTTGATCCGACCGCTCGTGGGTTCGAGCTCGCCGTTCAGCAGCCGCAGCAGGGTCGACTTGCCGGCGCCGTTGACGCCGACGATTCCCAACCGCTCGCCGGGGGCGAGGCGCAGGGTGATGTTGTCGAACAGCGGCCGGGCGCCGTCGAACGCCAGCGAGACGTGCTCGAGGTCCAACACGTCCTTGCCGAGCCGCGCGGTGGCCATCTTGGACAGCGCCACCGAGTCGCGGGGCTGGGGGACGTCGGCGATGAGGTCGTTCGCGGCCTCGATGCGGAACTTCGGCTTTGCGGTCCGTGCCGGCGCGCCGCGGCGCAGCCAGGCGAGCTCCTTCTTCACCAGCTGCTGCCGCTTGCCCTCCACGACGGAGGCCATGCGGTCCCGTTCCGCGCGGGCCAGCACGTACGCCGCGTAGCCGCCGTCGAAGGGGTCGACGATGCCGTCGTGGACCTCCCAGGTGCGCGTGCACACCTCGTCGAGGAACCAGCGGTCGTGGGTGATGACCAGCAGCGCGCCGGCGGTGGTCCGCCAGCGCTGCTTCAGGTGCTGGGCCAGCCAGGCCACGCCCTCCACGTCGAGGTGGTTGGTGGGCTCGTCCAGCATCACGACGTCGTCGTCGCCGACCAGCAGCCGGGCGAGCGCGACGCGGCGCTTCTGTCCGCCCGAGAGGCTGGAGACGCGCGCGTGCCAGTCGACCTCGCCGACCAACCCGCCCATCACGTCGCGCACCTTCGGGTTGGAGGCCCACTCGTGGTCCGCGGCGTCGCCGACGATCGCCTGGCCGACCTCGAGGTCGCCGTCGAGGACGTCCTGCTGGTCGAGGTAGCCGACGCTCACGTCCCCCCGCTTGGTCACGCGTCCGGAGTCGGGCTGTTGGCGCTGCGCGAGCAGGCGCATGAGCGTGGACTTGCCGTCGCCATTGCGCCCGACCATGCCGATGCGGTCGCCCTCCTCCAGGCCCAGGCTCAGGCCGTCCAGCACGGTGCGGGTGGCGAAGGCGACGGCGACGTTCTCTGCGCCGAGCAAATGGGCCAAAACGGTACTTCCTTACCTGTGGTGCCCGCCGGTCGTGGGTGGCCGGGATCGTTCGGGCGTGGTTCGTGGCGGCGTGCGCGGCCGCCCGGGCGGCCGGCCGTGGCTAGATGATGGAGGCCCCGTGGACCGGTCCGTGGACGGTGTGCGCCGCGAGGCCCGCCTCGTCCAGCAGCTGGTTGGCGATTTCCCGGGCGTGTTCCGGTCCGGAGGCGAGCAGCGCGACCGTGGGACCCGAGCCGGAGACCAACGCGGACAGCGCGCCGGCCTGCTCCCCCATGCGCAGCACGGCTGCCAGCTCGGGGGCCAGTTCCATGGCGGCCGGCGTCAGGTCGTTGGCCAGCAGTCCCGCGAGCGCGCCGTGGTCCCCCGCGACGAGCGCCTGCACGACGGCGGGCTCCACCTCGGTCGGCGTCGGCACGTCGAGCCCGTCGCGGAGCGTGTCGAGCCGCGAGTAGACCGCCGGGGTGGACAGCCCGTAGCTGGCCGGAACCAGGACCCAGTCGGTCCGCGTCCGCAGGAGCAGCGGCGACAGCTCGTCGCCCACGCCGAGTCCGACGGCGGCGCCGCCGGAGAGCGCGAACGGGACGTCGGCGCCCAGCCGCGACCCGAGCCGCGACAGTTCCTCCCGGTTGAGTCCGGTGCCCCACAGCGCGTTGCAGGCCACGAGCGCGGCCGCGGCGTCGGCGGATCCTCCGCCCATCCCGCCGGCGATCGGCACCCGCTTGGTGATCTCGAGGTCGACGCCGGCCACGTGGCCGGTGTGCCGGGCGAGCAGGCGCGCGGCCCGGATGACGAGGTTGTCCTCGCCGAGGGGGAAGTCCTCGGGATCGGCGACCGCGCTCGAGCCCGGGTGCAGCGACACCGTGATCGCCGCGTCCGCCCGGGCCGTCGCCGCGACGTCCTCGAAGAGCGACACGGCGAGGTAGAGGCTCGCGACGGCGTGGTAGCCGTCGGGACGCGGCGGGCCGACGCGGAAGGAGACGTTGATCTTGCCCGGGGCCCGGGCGGTGATGGTGCGCGTCATGCGCGCGCCGCCTCCCCGGCCTCGGCGATGCGGGCGAACTGCGCGACGTCCAGGCGCTCGCCGCGCGCCTGCGGGTCCACGCCGGCGGCGACCAAGGCCGCCTCGGCGCGGGCGGCGCCGCCCGCCCAGCCGGCCAGCGCCGCCCGCAGCGTCTTGCGGCGCTGGGCGAAGGCCGCGTCGACGACGGCGAAGACCTGCTCCCGCGTGGCGGTCGTGCGGGGCGGCTCCTGGCGCCGGAAGGAGACCAGCCCGGAATGGATCTTCGGCGCGGGCCAGAAGACGTTCATGCCGATCACGCCGGCCTTCCGCATGTCCGCGTACCAGGCCGCCTTGACGCTCGGGATGCCGTAGGTCTTGCTGCCCGGGCCGGCGCAGAGGCGGTCGGCGACCTCCTCCTGGACCATCACCAGCCCGTGCTCGAGGCTCGGGAAGTGCTCGAACAGGTGCAGGACCACGGGCACCGCCACGTTGTAGGGCAGGTTCGCGACCAGAGCCGCCGGCGCGTGCGGCAGCTCCGTCACCTTCAGCGCGTCCGCGAGGACGACGTCGAGCGAGTCCGCGCGCTCGGGACGGAACTCGCGGACGGTCTGCGCGAGCCTCCCCGCCAGCTTGGGGTCGATCTCGATCGCGACCACGCGGTCCGCGGCGTCGAGGAGGCCGAGGGTGAGGGATCCGAGTCCCGGCCCGACCTCCAGCACGGTCTCCCCGGGACCGACGCCCGCGGCGGCGACGATGCGCCGGATCGTGTTCCCGTCGATCACGAAGTTCTGGCCCAGGGTCTTCGTCGGCCGCACGTCGAGTTCCGCGGCGAGCCGTCTGATGTCGGTGGCGCCGAGCATCGGGGGCTGGGCGGGGCGCGTCGCGGGCGCCGGGCTGTTCGCGGAGTCGTCAGTCACGGGCTCAATCCTAGTTGAGTCGCCGGCGGCGGGGTCGCCCGGGGACGCGGAGGGGCGGAGGGGCGGAGGCGCGCGGACGCGAAGGAGTGGACGGGCACAAAGGAGCCCCCGGCCGTGGGCCGGGGGCTCCCCCTGGGTTCCTGGTGCGTTGCGCGGGCTAGCGCAGACCCAGCTTGGAGGAGCAGGCGGGCCAGTGGCCCCATCCGCCGTTGGCGCGCAGCTTCTCCGCCGCGGCGATCTGCTGCGCCGGCGTGGCCTGGTGCGGGAAGGCGGCGTACTGCGTGCCGCCGACGCCCTGCCAGCTGCTCAGGCTGAACTGGAGTCCGCCGTAGTAGCCGTTGCCGGTGTTGATGGCCCAATTGCCGCCGGACTCGCACTGCGCCAGCGCGGCCCAGGCCCCGGAGACGGACGCGGCCGAGGCGGTGGTGCCGCCGGAGCTGGAGGGGCTCGCCTTCGGGGCGGGCTTGGGCGCGGGCTGGGGTGCGGCCTTCGGGGCGGCCTGGGGGGCCGCCTTCGGCTGCGCCGCCGCCTGCTGCGGGGCGGCCTGGGGCTCAGCCACCGGCTGGGGCTTCGGCTTCGGCTTCGGCCTCTCCTTCGTGCCCACGGCGATCTTCTCGGCGACGGGCGCGGTGGTGACCTTCGAGGAGGTCCGCTGCGTGGAGAACGTCTTGCCGTCCTTGACGACGACCTTGTAGGTCAGCGTGCGCACGCCGTCCTTGCCGGCCCGGACGAGCTGGGACTTGCCCCGGTACAGGCCGGCGTCCTCGACGGTGGTGGTGCCGTGCGCGACGGCCTGCGTCTTGGTCTTCTTCTTGGTCTCCACCCGGACGACCTTGAGCTTGAGGCCGTCGGCGACCTTGGCGGCCGGCTTCGCGGAGAGCTCGTCGGACGCGCCCAGCTTGACGCGGGCCTCGGCGAGCAGGTCCTCGACGGTGTCGACGGTCGTGGTCAGCTTGCGGGTCTTGCCGTCGACGGTCAGTGCGACGGCCTTCGGCGTGGTGATCTCGATCGGGGTGCTGAGCGAGGCCAGCTCCATCTGGGATCCCAGAGAGACCTCGGACGCGCCCTCGACGCGGAGCTGGGCGAGGATGTCCGCGACGGTCATGCCGGTGGTGTGGACCACGCGGTCGACGCCGTCGATGGAAACGCTGACCGCCTTGGAGCGGTTGACCTCCACCACGGTGCCGTCGTCGACCGCGGCGTCGAGCGCCGGAGTGACCTCGTCGCGCGCTGCGAGCTGGATGTCGGAGGCGGCGAGGACGTCGGCGACGGTCTTGCCGAAGGTCGAGACGTCGCGCGACTCGCCGTCCACGACGAGGGCGACGGTCTTGTTGGCCGCGACAAAGGACACGAGGCCCAGGACGAGGGCCGTCAGGACCAGGGCTTGTGCTGAGATCTTGACCCAGCGGTTTTTGAGGGCGTGCTGCACGGGATTCCCAACGTCAGGGTGTTCCGGGCACGGGGAATAGGCAAAGGAGGACGACCCCGGCGAGTCACACGCGGGATCCTCCCGTGCTGGCAACGATGCATGGCACAGGTCGATGCTTCAGGCTGAGCGTTTGGGCGTACGAACGGAACGTCCAAGCGCTTTCCGACCTCGACTTGATACCCGGAGACCTTCCCCGATCCCGGCTACTTCTCCCTACCGTAATCGATTCGTAATAATGTGACAAGCGAGGATGGTCACACCCGCTGCCGGCCACCCCCGCCGGGGGCCGCCGGCGCGCGGCGGATCAGGCGTCGAACCGGCCGTAGACGGCCGCCGTGTTCGCCGCGATGTCGGCGCAGAGCGCGTCCACGTCGCGCCCCAGCGACGCGGCCATGGAACGCACGGTGTACGGGATGAGGTAGCTCGCGTTCGGACGCCCGCGGTAGGGGTGCGGGGTGAGGAACGGCGCGTCCGTCTCGACGAGGACCAGCCCGGGATCCGCCGCGGCGAGCGCCTCGCGCAGGTCCCCCGAGTTCTTGAAGGTGACGGTCCCGGAGAAGGACATGAACCAGCCGTTCTCGTTGCAGATCCGCGCCAGCCGCGCGTCGCCCGAGAAACAGTGGAACACCACCTTCGAGGGCAGCTCCTCCGACCGCAGGATCGCGACGATGTCGTCGTGCGCGTCGCGGTCGTGGATCTGCAGGGCCTTGCCGTGGCGCACGGCGATGTCGATGTGCCGGCGGAACGAGTCCCGCTGGGCGCCAACGCCGTCCGGACCGGTGCGGAAGTAGTCCAGGCCCGTCTCGCCGACCGCCCGCACGCGGGGATGTGCCGCCAACCGTTCGATCTCCGCCAGGGCCGCCTCGAGTTCGCCGCGCGCGGCGAGCAGGGGCGCGTCGTTGGGGTGGATCGCGACCGCCGCGAGCACCCGCGGATCCGCCTCGGCGGCGGCGACGGCGAAGCGGGACGAGGCGACGTCGCACCCGACCTGCACGACGCCGGACACGCCGACGCCTTCGGCGGCGTCCAGCGCGGCCGCGACGTCGACCCCCACCGGTCCGTCGCGGAAGTCGAGGTGCGTGTGGTTGTCCGGGACGGGGACGGCCAGCGGCTCCGGCGCCGGGGGGTACTCGAGGTTGCGCTTCCGCCCGCCGTCCTCGGCGCTCCGCCGGGCCCCGGACGCCGGAGACCGCGCGTCGCCGCCCTCATCGGCGGGCGCCGGCACGTAGGCGGCCGGCGTCCGGCCGGGGACGGCGGCCGGCGCCGGACGGTGCCCGGGACGGGGTGCTGCGTCGTTCATCGGGTGTGCCTCCAGCGCGGGGTTCGGACCAACGCCCCAAGGCTACCGGCGGGACGGGCGGCGGCCCATGTGTCCCACGGCACACGAATCCTGAGTAGGCTGGTCAGACGAGCTTGGACAGCCCTCACCAACGGGAGTGACCGTGGAATCACCCACGCAGACGGAGACACTCTCCGCGAACGACTTCGGGCGCAGCTGCGGCCGGATCCTCGGCGCCATCGGCACCGTCATCGACGGGAAGGCGGCGGTCGCCCGCACCGCCCTCACCGTGCTGCTGGCGCAGGGCCACCTGCTCCTGGAAGACGTGCCGGGGGTGGGCAAGACCATGCTGGCCAAGACCCTCGCACGGACCGTGGACTGCTCCGTCAGCCGGATCCAGTTCACCCCGGACCTGCTGCCGTCCGACGTCACCGGCGTGTCGATCTACAACCAGGACACCCACCAGTTCGAGTTCCGTCCCGGCCCGGTGTTCGCGAACATCGTCATCGGCGACGAGATCAACCGCGCGTCCGCGAAGACCCAGTCGGCGCTGCTCGAGTGCATGGAAGAGCACCAGGTGACCGTCGACGGCGGGACGTACGCCCTCGACGACCCCTTCATGGTGATCGCGACGCAGAACCCCATCGAGCTGGAGGGGACCTTTCCCCTGCCGGAGGCCCAGCGGGACCGTTTCATGGCGCGCGTGTCGATGGGCTACCCGGACACGGCGGCGGAGCTGGCCATGCTGGAGTCCCACCAGTCGCGCTCGCCCCTGGACGAGGTGCGGCCCGTGGTCACGGCCGCGCAACTGCTCGCGCTCGTCAACACCGTCAAGGCCGTGTACGCGTCGGACCCCGTGAAGGAGTACGTCGTCGCCCTGGGCCAGGCCACGCGCGAGCATCCGGACGTCCGGCTGGGGGCGAGCCCGCGTTCGCTGCTGCAGCTGCTGCGCGCCGCGAAGGCCGAGGCGGCGCTGAACGCCCGCGACTTCGTGCTCCCCGACGACGTCGCCGCGGTCTGTTCCTCGGTGCTGGCCCACCGGTTGCTGCTCCACCGGCGGGCGGAGGTGGCCGGGACCACGGAGACCGACGTCGTCGACGCGCTCCTGGCCCGCGTCCCCGTCCGCGCCGGCGCCCGCGGCTGATCGGCGGCGCGGCGTGTCGGGGGCGGACGGACAGTGGTCGGGCCCGCCGGCGCGCGACGGCGCACGGACGACCCTCCAGCAACGGCTGCGCCTGGCGTTCCTGACGCCGCGGGGGTGGGCCCTCTTCGTCGCCGGCGCCGCCACGCTCGTCGTCGCATGGCTGCTCGGCCGGCGGGAGCTGGTGAACGTCTCCGTCTTCCTTCTGGCGGCGCCCCTGGCGGCGGCCGCCGTCGTCCGCATAGGCAAGAGCCGCCTGCACGTGCGGCGCGGGTTCTCGCCCGACCCCGTCGTCGCCGGCGAGGCCGCCCGGGTCCTGCTCGAGGTCACCCACGCGGGGCGGCTGCCCGGAGCGGTGCGGCTGACCGAGACGCTGCCGGAGCGCTTCGGCGCGAGCCCCGAGTTCGGATACCCCTCGGGGACGGGCGCCTACCAGTACCGGCTCAAGCCCTCCCACCGCGGCGTGTACGCGGTCGGCCCGCTTACCGCGCGGTTCACCGACCCCTTCGGGCTGGCGACGCGTCCGGGTTCCGTGGACCGTGCCGCGCCGCTGACCGTCGTGCCTCCCGTCGCCCGGCTGGAACCCAACGGGGTCCTCGGCGACCGCGGGACGCACGGCGAGGCCCGCGCGAACCGCCATTCCACTCCCGACAGCGACGACGTCATGACCCGCGAGTACCGCGACGGCGACTCCCTGCGGCGCGTCCACTGGCCCGCGACGGCGCGGCACGGCTCGTTGATGGTGCGTCAGGAGGAGTATCAGTCGACACCGCGCGCCACCCTCCTGGTCGACCGGCGGCGCGAGCCGTTCAACGGCAGCTACCTCGGTCTCGACGAGCCCACGGAGGTCGGCAACTTCACGGGGGCGCCGGGCGTCACCACGCCGTGCTTCGACTGGGTCGTCGCGGCCGCGGCCGGCATCGGCGCCCATCTGGCGGGCCTCGGCTACGCCGTCGACGTGCTGGACCAGAACGGCGAGCCGCTGGCGGCGGCCTCGTCCTCCGCACCCGACCCCGCGCGGGATGTTTTCCGCGACCCCGGCGCGGCGGAGGACCTGCAACTGGTCCTGGCCGCCGTCTCCCTGTCCGCCGGACCGCCGGAAACGGGCAGGTTCCGGCGCGGCGCGGACGGTGAGCCGCGCGGCGCGGACGGCCCGGGACGGCTGGCGGCGCGCGTGCGCAACGCCAGGAACCCGCTGGTCCTGCTCACGGGGCACCTCTCGGCGGAGGAGGCCTCCGCCTGGGCGGAGGCGGTCGGACCCGGGCGGAACGCCGCCGCGTTCCTCGTCACAAGCCGCCCCGCGGCGTCGGCCGCCGCCGCCCGGGCCCTCCGCCAGGCCGGGTGGCACCCCGTGGCGGTGGATCCCGACGTGCCGCTGGCCGAGGCGTGGCATAGCCTCGGGGCCGCGGAACGGGTCACCGGACGGACGGCCACGCGGTGACCGCGCTCCTGGACAGCCTGCGCCCCTCCGCGGAGCCGCGGCGGCCCGGACCCGGACCGGAGCGCCAGCGCGGAGGCAGGACCGCGGCCGTCTGGCTGGGCGCCGCCGCCGTCGCCGCCGCGGTGCTCTTCGCCGCGGGCAGCCTGTCCGGCGTCTTCGACGGATGGCGGTGGCTGGAGCATTCAACCGTGACCGTGGCCGCGGTGGCCGCCTCCGCCGCCTCCGTCCGGGTTTTCAGGGCCGCCAGCCCGTGGCCCACGCTCGCCGCCCTCCTGGGCCTCGCGTTGGCCCTCACCCTGCAGTTCTTCTCCGACACCGCCCTTCTGGGGTTCATCCCGAACGCCTCGACCGTAGAGCGCGCCCTGGACATGTTCCCCGCCGCCAACGAGGCCGTGCTCACGCAGTCGCCGCCGGTGCTGGCGGAGGGGCCCCTGGTGTTCCTCACGTGCCTGTCGGTGGGCCTGGTGGCGGTGGTGGTGGATCTCGTGGCGTTCGGCCTGCGCTTCCCGGCCTTCAGCGCGGTCCCCCTCGCCGTCATCCTCGGCGCGTCTTCGCTCATCAAGCCCGACGGCGCCGGAATGGCGCACGTCGCGGCCACCTGCCTGGGCTACCTGGCGATCCTCGGCGCGGCGCGGCTGGTCGACGCGTCGCAGGCGCCGCGCGCGGCCCTGCGCAGCGGTCTGGGTCGGCAGGCGGCCCTGATCGCGGGGATGTCCGTGGCCGCGATGCTCGTCGTGCCACTCGCCCTCCCGGGTTTCACCACCGGGCTCCTCCCGGAGGGACGCCGGCTCTACCTCTGGGGACAGCCCAGCGGGATCAACCCGGTGCTGAACCTCGGCAACAACCTGCGCAGCCCGCTGGGTCTGACCAGCGTCAGGTACTACACCGACTCCGAGGAGCCGCTCTATCTCCGCACGGCGGTCATCGGCGACCTCGACGCCGAACGCTGGAGCCCCAGCGACGACGAGGTGGACCGCCAACCCGTGACCGGGGACCTGGACGGCGAACCCTTCGGTTCGATCGTCTCGACGACCATCGACGTCAACACGCGGATCTCCACCGGAAACTACCAGAGCCCGTGGCTCCCCCTGCCCGCCGGCGCCCGGTCCGTGAGCGGGCTCCAGGGCGAGTGGGGCTGGTACCCGGAGACGGCGACCGTGCTCGGGGGCTCCGGCTCCTCGAGCACGGACCAGGACTTCCGGGTGTCCTCCTCCGTTCCGGAGCTCACGCCCGAACTGCTCGTCGCCAGCGACGAGGCCGGGAGCTCCCCCGGCCCGGGGCTGTCCGGCGACACGGTGCCGGACGTCTACCGCTCCGTCCCGGAGGAGCTCCCGGACATCATCCGCGACACGGCCAACGCGATCGTGCGGGAGGCCGACGCCGGCACCAGCTACGGCGTCGCCCTCGCCCTGCAAAACCACCTCCGCGGCACGGACTTCACCTACTCCGAGGACACGCCGCTGGAGCAGGGCTACGACGGCAACGGCCTGGCCGTCGTCGAGGCGTTCCTCGAGCAGAAAAGCGGCTACTGCATCCACTACGCCTCGGCGATGGCGCTGATGGCCCGTTCGCTGGACATCCCGAGCCGCATCGCGGTCGGCTACGCCCCGGGGCGCACCAACGGGGAGGTCACGCAAGGACCCGGCGGACGCGAGCTGCAGGGCTACTCGCTGAGCCCGCGCAGCGCCCACGCCTGGCCCGAGCTGTACTTCACCGGCATCGGCTGGGTCCCGTTCGAGCCCACACCGGGGCGGGGCACGACGCCGGACTACGCCCCGGACGTCGGGGCCGGGGTCCCCGACGCGACGGAGGATCCGCTCCTGCCCGGAACCGCGGCGCCCACGACGGACCCTGCCTCGCCGGAGCCCGCCGAGGAGGCCCCAGGGGCCCAGGGGCCCGGCGGCCCCGACGGCGGCGGCGGGGGCGAGGCGCTCCGGATGCTCGGCCTCGTCCTGGCCGCGCTGGCGGTCCTCTTCGTTCCCCACGCGGTCCGCCGACTCGTGCGCGCGCGGCGTCTGCGCGCGGTGCGCGCCATGGACCACCCCGCGGCCGGCGTCGTCGCGTGGCGCGGCGGCACCGCGGCGGCCTGGGACGAACTCGTGGCGCTCGGCCTCGACTACGGACTCCGGATGCTTCCGGCGGAGACGGCCCTGGACTACGAACGCCGGATGAACCACCAGGTGCCCGGCGCCGCGGCCTCGCTGGAACTGCTCCGCGGGTCGTACGAGCGCGCGCGCTATTCCCGCGCCGGGGCGCCGGAGCCGGCCGACACCGGGTCCTCCGGCACCGGAACTCCCGCGGACGGAAGGTCGCGGGCGGGGAGTCCAGGGGCAGGAAGTTCTGAATCCGGGGGTTCGGGGGCCGGCCGGGCGCTCGAATCGGCGCTGCGCGACGTCGAAAGGGAGCTCTCGGCGGTCTCCTCGCCCGCGGCGCAACTGCGCGCCCGGGCGCTGCCGGCCTCCCTCTTCGCGCGCTGACGCACGGGGTCCGGCGGCGGACGCGGGCGACTCCCCCGGCGTGCCCGGGGAAGTGCGGGCCGGGGCACGGGCCGGGGACGGGCCGCGTTCCGTCCCCGGCGCGCTGCGCGCGTCCTAGACGGCGTACGGGTCGGCGATGCCGATGTACTGCGTCGTCGTGTATTCCGCGATGCCCTCGGCGCCGCCTTCGCGGCCCAGGCCGGACTGCTTGACCCCGCCGAACGGTGCGGCCGCGTTGGAGATGACGCCGGCGTTGAAGCCGACCATGCCGAACTCGATCTGCTCGGCGACGCGGAACATCCGGTTGTGGTCGCGGGTGAACAGGTAGGACGCCAGCCCGTACTCGCTGGCGTTGGCCAGGGCGATGGCCTGCTCCTCGGTCTCGAAGGTCGTGACCGGCGCGACCGGGCCGAAGATCTCGCTCCCCAGGATGGCCGCGTCGTTCGGGACGTTGGACAGGACCGTCGGCTGGTAGAAGTAGCCGGCCCCCTGCTGCGGCGCCCCGCCGGTGGCCACGGTGGCGCCCGCGGCCACGGCCTCGCTCACGAGGGCGTGCACATCGTCGCGCGCCCCGCCATCGATCAGCGGACCCACCTTGCTGGAAGCCTCGGTGCCCCGGCCCAGCGTCAGCGCGGACATGGCGTCGGCGAACTTCCGGGTGAACTCCTCGGCCACGGAGGCCTGGACCAGGAAGCGGTTGGCGGCCGTGCAGGCCTCGCCCATGTTGCGCATCTTCGCGGCCATGGCCCCCTCGACGGCCTTGTCGAGATCGGCGTCCTCGAAGACGATGAACGGCGCGTTCCCGCCGAGCTCCATCGACGTACGCAGGACGTTGTGGGACGCGTCGGCCAGCAGCCGGCGCCCCACGGGGGTCGATCCGGTGAAGGAGACCTTGCGGAGGCGGGAGTCCTTCATGAGCGGACCCGAGATGCCGGAGGCGCTCTGGGAGGAGACGACGTTCAGCACGCCGGCCGGCAGGCCGGCCTCCATCATCGTCGCGGCGAAGAGCTGGGAGGTCAGCGGGGTCAGCTTCGCGGGCTTGAGCACCATGGTGCAGCCCGCGGCCACCGCCGGCGCCACCTTGCGCGTGGCCATCGCGAGCGGGAAGTTCCACGGCGTGATCAGCAGGCAGGGGCCCAGCGGCTTGCGGTGCACCAGGATCTTGTTCTTGCCCTCGGGCGTGGTGAGATAGCGACCGTAGTCGCGCACGGCCTCCTCGGAGAACCAGCGCAGGAACTCGGCGCCGTACGTGACCTCCCCGCGGGACTCGGCGAGCGGCTTGCCCATCTCCAGGGTCATGAGCAGCGCGAAGTCCTCGGCACGCTCGGTGACCAGGTCGAAGGCGCGGCGCAGGATCTCGGCGCGCTCCCGCGGCGCGGTGCGCGCCCATCCGGCCTGGGCCGCGTCCGCGGCGTCCAGCGCCGCGAGCGCGTCCTCGCTCGTCGCCGACGCCAGCGTGGCCAGGACCTGGCCCGTCGCGGGATCGTGCACATCGAAGGTGCCGCCGTCGGACGCGTCGCGCCAGGCGCCGTTGATGAGCAGGCCGGTGGGGACGGAGGCGAGCAGCTCTGCTTCGCGCTCGGGGGTGATGGTCATCGCGGTTTCTCCCGGTCTAGGGGTGGCTGGGGTGTCCGTGCCACGGTATCGACGCTTCTCTGACACTGTAAATGAGGGGGTGCACCACGCGGCATTGATGACGTTGTGCAGATGCCCGGGCTCAGGCGCGGGCCGCGAGCACGGCCGCGTAGAGCTCGCGCTTGGACACGCGTTCCCGCTCGGCGACGGCGCCGACGGCGTCCTTCAGCCGCATCCCCCCGTCGACCAGGGCCTGGACGGACGCGACGTGGTTCTCGGCGCGCGGCGCCTCCCCGGCGGGCGCTCCGCCCACCACGACGGCGATCTCGCCGCGCACTTCCCCCTCCGCCCAGAGCAGCAGCTCGCGCAGCGGACCCCGCCGCACCTCCTCGTGCAGCTTGGTCAGCTCGCGCGCGACGGCGGCGGGACGGTCCGCGCCGAAGGCGTCGGCGAGCGCGCGCAGCATCGGCTCCAGCCGGTGCGGGGCCTCGAAGAAGACCATGGTCCGGCGCTCCTCGCCGAGCTCGGCGAGGCGGGAGGCGCGGTCGCCCGCCTTGCGCGGCAGGAAACCCTCGAAAGTGAAGCGGTCCGTCGGCAGCCCGGAGAGCGCGAGCGCCGTCAGCACGGCCGACGGCCCGGGGACGGCGGTCACCGTCAGGCCCGCGGCCACGGCGGCCTCCACCAGCCGGAACCCGGGGTCGGACACGGCCGGCATGCCGGCGTCGCTGACCACCAGCAGGGTCTTGCCGGCGCGGACGTGCTCCAGCAGCTCGTCGATCCGCGCGACCTCGTTGTGCTCGTGGTAGCTGACCATCCGTCCCCCGACGCGCACACCCAGCGCATTGGCCAGATGCAGGAGCCGGCGCGTGTCCTCCGCGGCCACGAGGTCCGCCGTCTCCATGAGCTCGACGAGCCGCGGGGAGGCGTCGCCGAGGTTGCCGATGGGCGTCGCCGCCAGGACGATGCGGCCGGGTGCCTCTGAGGTATCCACCGACCCAGCCTACCGCCGCGGCGCGCCCCCGCCCGGGCGCGCGTCGCGCGGGCGGGGGCGCCGGTAGAGTGACACGCGTGAGCGCCGCGACCAGAACCCCCCGCCAGGTGTGGGTGCGTGAGCCGGCGTCGGCGTTCGGCGCACGGGCCCTGCGCGAACGCCTCCTCGGGCCGGGGCTCCGCCACGGCCCGCTGGGGTGGATCCTTCCGCTGGCGGTGACGGTGTTGGCCGGGATCCTGCGGTTCTGGAACCTGGAGCAGCCCCACGCGCTGACCTTCGACGAGACGTACTACGTGAAGGACGCCTACACGCTCCTGCAGTCCGGATACGAGCGGCAGTGGCCCGACGACGCCAACGACGCCTTCGTCGCCGGCTCCCCCGCGCCCCGCGAGGCCGCGGCGTACGTGGTCCACCCCCCGCTGGGCAAGTGGCTGATCGGGCTGGGGATGCTGCTCTTCGGCAGCGACAACGGCCTGGGCTGGCGCTTCTCCTCCGCCGCGTTCGGCACGCTGTCCGTGCTGCTGATCGCGCTGATCGCCCAGCGGCTGTTCTCCTCCGCCGCGCTCGGCGGCGTGGCCGGGCTGCTCGCCGCGGTCGAAGGGCACCACCTGGTGCTCTCGCGGACGGCCCTGTTGGACGTGTTCCAGATGTTCTTCGTCGTCGCCGCGTTCTACGCCCTGCTCCTGGACCGCGACCACGGACGGCGGCTGCTCGCGCGCCGCCTGTCGGCCGCCGCGGACGGGGCGGGCGGGCTCCCGCGGCCCTCGGCGCTGCTCTACGGCCCCTGGATCGCCTGGCGCCCGTGGCGCATCGCGGCGGGCGCCATGCTGGGCGGCGCGCTCGGCGTCAAGTGGTCCTCGCTGGCGTTCGTCGCGGTCTTCGGCCTCATGACGGTCCTGTGGGACGCCCAGGCGCGCCGCGGCGCCGGCGTGCGGCGCTGGTTGGCCGCCGGGCTGCTCCGCGACGGCGTCCCCGCGTTCCTCACCATCGTTCCGACGGCGGCCCTCGCCTACCTGGCGACGTGGACCGGCTGGCTCGCGACGCGCGGCGGCTACGGCCGGGACTGGGCCGAGCAGAACCCCGCGGGGGCCTGGGGCTGGCTCCCGGGACCGCTGCGGTCCCTGGCCGAGTACCACCGCAGCGCGTACACCTTCCACCAGGGGCTCAGCTCGGACCACTCCTGGGAGTCCGGCCCGTGGACGTGGCTGTTCGCGGGCCGCCCCGTGCTCTTCTACTACGTGGGGACCGACGAGGGCGAGGGCGGATGCGCCGCGGCGAGCTGCAGCGCCGTCGTCACCGACCTGCCCAACCCGCTGATCTGGTGGGCCGGCGCGCTCAGCCTGCTGGTGCTGCTGCTGGCCTGGGCGGGCCGGCGCGATTGGCGGGCCGGGGCGATCCTGGCCGGCGTCCTCGCCGGGTTCGGGCCCTGGTTCGCCTACCCGGACCGGACCATGTTCTTCTTCTACACCATCACGTTCCAGCCCTTCCTGATCCTCGCGCTGACCTACGTGCTGGCGCTCGCGGCCGGCGGCCCCGGGGCCACGGCCGAGCGGCGGCGCAGCGGACTGGTGGCCGTCTGCCTCTACCTGGCCGTCGCCGTGGCCGTCTCCGCCTTCTTCTGGCCGGTGTGGACCGCCGAGACCATCCCCTACGAACAGTGGCGGCTGCGCCTGTGGATGCCCAGCTGGGGCTAGGCGCCGGCCGCCGGCGGGTACCGTGGACCGAGGCCCGTTGACCGACCCCACCCAGGAGGACACCGTGCGCGAAGCCAGCACCGACCTGCTCGTCGCCCTGCCCGAGGACTACAACACCAGCCAGCTGCTGGTCGACCGGCTGGCCCGCGGCGGCGGCGCGCCCGTGCACGCCGTCAAGCGCGCGGGCGAGTGGGTCGACGTGTCCACGGCCGTCTTCGTCGCCGCCGTCAGGGGCCTGGCGAAGGCGCTGATCGGCGACGGGCTGCGCCCCGGCGACCCGGTCGCCATCATGTCCCGCACCCGGTACGAGTGGGGCCTGGCCGAGCAGGCGGTCTGGTTCGCGGGCGGCGTCTCGGTCCCGGTCTACGAGACGAGCTCCCCGCACCAGGTCGAGTGGATCCTCCGCGACTCCGGCGCCCGGCGCGTCTTCGCCGAGGACGCGGAACGGGCCGGCGTCGTCGCCTCAGCGGCGCGGGCGATCGGCGAGGAGGTGGCCGTCTGGACGTTCGAGGGCACCGGACCCCACGCCGGCCCCGGCGGGCCGCGTGCGGGCCACGCCGCAGCCGGCCTGGCGGCGCTCGTCGAGGCCGGGCACGCCGGGCCCGTCGCCGACGCCGCGGTGGAGGCGGCCAGGACCTCCCGGCGGCTCTCCGACACGGCGACGATCGTGTACACGTCCGGCACCACGGGCCGGCCCAAGGGGTGCGTGATGACCCACGCCAACTTCGCGCTGGTCGCCGCCAATCTGGTCCCCCACATGCCCGATGTCGTCGCGCCCGGGTCCCGGACGCTCATGTTCCTGCCGCTCGCGCACGTGCTCGCCCGCGCCGTGCAGCATTGCTGCATCCACGCCGGGACAACGGTGGCGCACACCACCGGCGCCGCGGACCTGATGGGCGACCTCGCCTCGTTCCGACCGACGTTCCTGCTCGCCGTGCCGCGGATCTTCGAGAAGCTGCGTGCCGGCGCCCTCGCCGGCGCCGAGGCCCGCGGCAAGGAGGGGCTGTTCCGCAGCGCGGAGGCGGCGGCCGTCCTCGCGTCCAGGACCCGCGACGCGCGGGCGCGCGGACTCCGTTCCCGGCTCCCCCCGCTGGCCCTCGCCCGGCACCTCGTGTTCCGCGGGACCCTGTACCCGAAGATCCACCGCTCCCTGGGCGGAGAGGCCCACCACGCGATCTCCGGCGCCAGCGCCCTGTCCCCCGACCTCGCGCACTTCTTCCGCGGGGCCGGCCTGTGCCTGCTGGAGGGCTACGGACTGACGGAGACGACGGCGCCGGCCACCGTGAACACGCCGGGCGCGACCCGCGTGGGTTCCGTGGGGAGGCCGGTCCCGGGGACCTCGGTGCGCATCGCCGACGACGGCGAAGTGCTCGTCAAGGGTGTCGGCGTCTTCGCGGGGTACCACCACCACCCGGAGGCCACCGCGGAGGCCTTCGACGCGGACGGGTACTTCCGCACCGGGGACCTCGGCATGCTGGACCCGGACGGCTTCCTGACCATCAGCGGCCGCAAAAAGGACCTGCTCGTCACGGCCGGAGGCAAGAACGTGGCCCCGGGGCCGCTGGAGGAGTCCGTGCGCGCGTCGCGGCTGGTCTCCCAGGTCGTCGTCGTGGGCGAGGGACGCCCCTACGTCGCGGCGGTCCTCACCCTGGACGCGGAGCAGCTGGCCCCGTGGCTCGCGAGCCGCGGGCTGCCCGCGATGCCGACCTCCGCGGCGGCCCGGCATCCCGCGGTGCTGGCGGAGATCCAGTCGCTGGTGGACGGCGCCAACGCCACGGTCTCGGCGGCCGAGGCGATCCGCAGGTTCGCCGTCCTCGACCGGGACTTCACCGAGGAGAGCGGGCACCTGACCCCGTCGCTCAAGCTCAAGCGCCAGGCCGTGGTGGACACCTGCGCGGCGGACATCGACGCGCTGTACGCCGAGCGTCCGCCCCGGACCTAGGCGATCCCGAAGTCCCGTCCCTCCTGCCGCAGACGCGAGCGTTCGCGGCGCCGGGCCGTGGGCCAGGTGGCGACGAGGGTGACGACGGCCGCCACGAGGACCAGGACAGCGACGGCCAGGCCGGCGTCGATCCAGAACTGGGGCGGGTAGAGGCGGATCAGCGTGTCGTCGGTGCGGAACGTCCATGTTCCCTCGGCGAAGAAGACCTGGTGGAACCCGGAGAAGAACGCCTGCCAGTTGAGGGCGGCCAGCATCCCGAGGCCGGCGATGAGGACCAGCGCTGCCACGGTCCCGGAGAAGAGCGCCCGGCGGATGCCGCCGGCGTACCGGCGGGCCAGGTACGTGCAGGCCGCGAGGGCCGCGAGCAGGAGGATCAGGCCGGCGAGGAACGTCGCCGCGACGACGGCCTTCACGTCGGCCATGTGCGCGACCTCCGTGTTGAGCAGCAGCGGGTTGCCGCTCCCGTCCACCAGGCCCCCGAGGTAGTCCGCGCCGGCGGCATTGTTCAGGTAGTCCACCCCGTAGGAGCCGTAGGTGAGGCGTTCCGCGGCGGTGAACCCAAAGGCGTCGGCCGGGAATCCCGGGCGGTGGTACTCCAGCCAGAGGAACCACGGGCTGGCCACGAGCTTGATGGCCCCGATGATCAGGAGGAAGGGATACGCGACCGCCAGCGCAGCCTGGAGGACCCGGGCGAGGACCGGCTTGGCGGTCAGGGCCGCTTCACGGGCCGCGTGGCGGCGCTGGGCCTGCGGATCGAGCTCGGGCTTGGGGCCGGTCGGCGGCCGCATGGCGGCGGCGACGGCGGCCGTGCGTTCCGCCGGGCCGGGGGCGCCGGCGCCCGCGGGCTCGTTGGCCACGGGCTCAGCGGGCACGGGCTCGCCGGGCGTGGAATCCCCCCTTGCGGACTCGCCAGGCCCGGGCTCGGCGGGCGTGGAATCCCCCACCGACGCCGAGTCCCCCACTGCCGACTTGCCGGACACGGGCTCGGCGGGAGGGGAGCCCGGGCTGCCGTCCGCCGGCGCTGCGGCCGCGGGAGTCCCGGCCGTCCCCGCCGGGGGCACGGTCGCCGCCGGGCGTTCCGTGAGATCCGGGTGGTCCTGCGCGTCCTGATCGGTCATGCGGAGTTGCTTCCTTTCGTTGGCGCCCAAGTGTCAGGCGACCGGGGCCGTTGCCCCGGCGTCGTACGGGTCCAGATCTCCGGTGGCGCCACCGGAGGCCGCGCGCGACCCCAGGACCAGCGTGTAGGCCCAATAGGCGGCCAGCACGCCCAGGCCGATGCCCAGGCGCGCCCAGTGCGGCAGGGGGCTCGGCGTCACATACGCCTCGACGACCCCCGACACGAGGAGCACCGGAACCAGGCCGAGCGCCACCGTCATCAGCGCGCGCCCCTCGCTGGCCAGCGCGGCGACGCGGGTGCGGCGCCCGGGGGCGACCCACGCCCAGAAGATCCTCAGGCCGGCCGCGGCGGCGATGAAGACACTGGTCAGCTCCATGAAACCATGCGGCAGGATGTAGAGGAAAAAGGTGTCCAGCTCACCGTGGGCGGCCATCAGCCCCCCCGCCATACCGATGCCGGCGGCGTTCTGGAACAGCACGTACGGGACATAGAGCCCGGTGATGCCGAAGGCGACGCAGAGCGCGGCGATCAGGGCGTTGTTGGTCCACACCGCCCCCGCGAACGATGCCGCCGGATTCTCCGAGTAGTAGTCGACGAAGCGGTGCTGCGTGTACGCCTGCAGGTCCTCGTCGGAGCCCATGGCCCGCATGACGTCGGGGGACGATCCGGCCCAGACCCCGAAGGCCAGCGCCGCCGCGCAGAAGAGGACGCCGACCACGACGGTGGCGACGCGGATCCGGTAGAGGGCGGCGGGCAGGGACACCACGAAGAACTGCGCGACGTCCTCGAGGAAGCCGCTCCGGGCACCGGTGAAGCGGGTGCGGGCCTTCGAGAGCCGGGCGGAAAGGTCGGCCGAGACCACCGCCTCCGGTTCCACGGAGCGCACCATCGACAGGTGGGTGGACACCCGCTCGTACAGCACCAGGAACTCGTCGACCTCGCGGCCCGTGAGGCGGCGCCGCGCGGACAACCGGTCCAGGCGCTGCCAGTCAGCCTGGTGCACGGCAACGAAAGCATCGAGATCCACGGTGCCACCCTAACCCGCGGCGGTCCGCTAGATTGGGAGCGGGACCGGAGCGCGCCGGGAATCCCCCGTCTGCCGGTCCCCGGCGGCCGGGGCGCGCGCGGCTCCCTGAGCCCGGACACCGGCGAAAGGACACGCGTGAGTACCGTCATCACCGGCGAGGCCGTGGTGCTCGAGCTGCGGGAGGCGACGTTCGTACCGCGCGCCGTCGGCAGCGTGATCGACTACGCCGCGTACGGGCTGGGCCTGCTGCTCTGTTCCTTCGCCCTCACCGAGACGGCCGCCACCCTGGACCCCGCGGCCGGCCGCGCATGGCTCGTGGCGCTGGCCGTCTTCTGGCTGGTGGCCGTGCCCACCGCCGTCGAGACCCTGACGCGGGGCAGGTCGCTGGGCCGCCTGGTCATGGGCCTGCGGATCGTCCGGGACGACGGCGGCTCCATCCGGTTCCGCCACGCCTTCATCCGCACGATGCTCGCCCTCCTGGAGATCGTCGCCCTGTTCGGCTCGCTGGCGCTGATCGTCTCCTTCGCGAACGAGCGCGGCAAGCGGCTGGGCGACATGCTGGCGGGGACGTACTCCATGCGAGAGCGCCGGCGGAAGTTCCGCCCCTCGACGGTGCCGGTGCCTCCGCGGCTGCGCCCCTGGGCCGAGCTCGCGGACCTCGGGCGGATTCCCGACGCGCTGGCCGCCAAGGTGTCGCGGTTCGCGCGCCAGGCCCCGGCCATGACCCCCGCATCGCGCGCCCGCGTCGGCGCGGACCTGGCGACCGAGGTCCACCGCCATGTCGCGCCGTCCCCGCCGCCCGGGACCGGTCCCGAGGAGTTCCTCATGGCGGTGATGGCGGAGCGCCGCGGACGCGACCTCCGCCGCCTGACCGCCGTCAAGGACCGCCAGAAGGCGGTGGGGCAACGCCTCCACCGCCTTCCGTTCGACGAGTCCCAGGCCTAGGGCCCCGGCCTAGTACCGGTAGTGGTCCGGCTTGTACGGGCCGGCGACGTCGAGGCCGAGGTATTCGGCCTGCTCCTTCGTCAGTTCGGTGAGCTCCACGCCCAGCGCGTCCAGGTGCAGGCGGGCGACCTTCTCGTCCAGCACCTTCGGCAGGACGTGGACCCGGTTCGCGTACGCCGGGCCCTCCGCGCCGTCCGCGCTCGCCCCGTGCTTCGTGAAGAGCTCGATCTGGGCGATGACCTGGTTGGCGAAGGAGTTGGACATCACGAAGCTCGGGTGCCCCGTCGCGTTGCCGAGGTTCAGCAGGCGCCCCTCGGACAGCACGATGATGGACCGCTCGTCCCCGGTGCCGCCGTCGAAGACCCACTCGGCGACCTGCGGCTTGATCTCGACCTTGCGCACCCCGGGGATGCGGGCGAGGCCTGCCATGTCGATCTCGTTGTCGAAGTGGCCGACGTTGCCGACGATGGCCTTGTTCTTCATGGCGGCCATGTGCTCGGCCAGGATGATGCCCTTGCCGCCGGTGGTCGTGACGAAGAGGTCGCCCTGCGCCAGCACGGACTCGAGCCGCGCCACCTGGTAGCCGTCCATCGCGGCCTGCAGGGCGCAGATCGGATCGATCTCGGTGACGATCACGCGCGCGCCCTGGCCGCGCATCGCCTCGGCGGCGCCCTTGCCGACGTCCCCGTAGCCGCAGACGACGACGACCTTGCCGCCGATGAGCACGTCGGTCGCGCGGTTGATGCCGTCCGGGAGTGAGTGCCGGATGCCGTACTTGTTGTCGAACTTGCTCTTGGTCACCGAGTCGTTCACGTTGATCGCCGGGAAGGGCAGGAGCCCCTGGTCGGCGAGCTGGTAGAGGCGGTGAACGCCCGTGGTGGTCTCCTCGGTGACGCCGCGGATCAGCCCCGCGGTGCGCGTCCACTTCCGCGGATCCTCGGCCAGCGCGCGGCGCAGCGTCTGCAGGACCAGCCGGTACTCCTCGGGGTCGTCCTCGGTCGCGGACGGGACCGCGCCGGCCGCCTCGAACTCCGCGCCCTTGAGCAGCAGCATGGTGGCGTCGCCGCCGTCGTCCAGGATCATGTTCGGGCCGAGCTCGGGGCTCTCGGCCGCGCCCGGCCAGGTGAGGATCTGCTCGGCGGTCCACCAGTAGTCCTCGAGGGACTCGTTCTTCCAGGCGAACACGGGGACGCCGCGGGGATCCTCGGGGGTGCCGTCGCCGACGACCGCGGCGGCCGCCGCCTCGTCCTGGGTGGAGAAGATGTTGCACGACGCCCAACGAACCTCGGCGCCGAGGGCGGTGAGCGTCTCGATGAGGACGGCGGTCTGGACCGTCATGTGCAGGGAGCCGGCGATCCGGGCACCCCGGAGCGGCTGGCTCGGCCCGAACTCGCGGCGCAGCGCCATGAGCCCCGGCATCTCGTGTTCGGCGAGCCGGATCTGGTGGCGGCCTGCCTCGTGCAGGCCGATGTCGGCGATCTTGTAATCGAAAGTCATGTGGGACTACTCCGTGGTCTCGTGGGGGGCCGCGCCCGAGGGGCGCAGCAGGACGGGGATGCCTTCGAGGATGCGGTAGCGCGGGGGCGTCCCGTCCGGTCCCCCGGCGGCGGCGACGAGCTCGTCGCCGACCTGGACCAGCGCGGAGCCGGTCGCGGGGCAGCGCAGGACTGCCAGGAGCTGCGGGGAGATGTTGGCCATGCCCCCAGCTTATTGGCTCAGCGGGGCTCGCGCAGAACGCGCAGGTGCGGGCGGCCCGGCTCGAAGTCCGCGGGGGGCTCGAGCGGCTCCGGCGCGTTCCGCGCGGCCGCGTCCCCGGAGGGTGCGGGGGCCGCGGGGCCCGGACGGGCGGGTTCGCGCACGGCGTCGGCCAGGGCGGAGAGCTCGTCGGGCTCCAGTCGGGGGCGTCCGGGCATCTCGAGGCGCATGACGGTCCAGCCGCGGGGCACGGTGAGCTTCCCCGCGTGGGTCTCGCACAGGTCGTAGCAGTGCGGCTCGGCGTACGTGGCCAGTGGGCCCAGCACGGCCGTGGAATCGGCGTAGACGTACGTCAGCGTCGCCATCGCCGGCGTGCGGCAGGCGGAACGTGAACAGAGTCTGATGGATCCCACGGGGAAAAGCGTACCCGCCGGGGGCCCGATTCCCGGGGAAGCGGGCCCTGCCGGTTCCCGGTGCCGCCGTCCGTTGGATAGGCTCGTGGCATGCCCACCGGATTCACGATCGGCTTCGGCGACGCCGAGCCACAGCGGACCACCGACGCGCCGTGGGCCAGGTCGTTCGCGCGGCGCCGCCGCAACCGCCACGGCCGCGGCCTGCGCGGCCCGCTCCTGCTGCCCCAGCTGCCCGGCTCGCGCACCCGGCTCGAGCGCTTCGAGGACCTGGTCGCCGAGGCGGCCGAGCGGCTCGAGGAACTGTGGGGCGCGCGGGTCTCGGCGATTGCCTTCTCCGTGGCCCTCGTGCCCGGGCGCAAGTCCCTGCAACGGGCCGAGGCCGCGGGGCGCGGCGTGCCGCTGGGGACGACCGTCACCGCCTCCCCGCGCCGCGCCGCCAGCGTCACGGTGTACCGCCGCCCGGTCGAGGAGCTTTCGGACAGCCCCGTCGACCTCCCGGACATTGTGCACGACGTCGTCGTGGAACTCGTCGCCGAGCTGCTGGCCATGGCGCCCGAGGACGTGGATCCCGGCTACGGCCGGTGGCCGCGCCGCCACAAGTAGCCGGCCCGGCCGCGCCGGGGGCCTAGTGCCCGATCTCCACCGCGACGTCGCGCCGCCCGCCGGTCGCCGGGGGCACGCCGATGGAGGACACGCCGGACGCGCCGGCCGTCAGCACCTGCGCCGCGTAGACCGGGTCGCCGCCGGCCCCGACGAGGACCGCCACCGTGCCGGCGCCCAGATCCCGCACATCCTGCACGGCCGTGGTCCCTGCCGCCGTGGACAGCGTCCTAGCCGCGCCGATGGTGCCGTCCGCGGCGACCGGCCGCAGTGAGATCTCGGCCGCCCCCTCGGGGGCGCCGAAGGCGATGCGCGACACGGCGAGCTCCGGGACCATGAGGAGGTGCTGGCTGCCCAGCCGCTCGCCCGACGACGCCCAGGCCGCGTCGACCGGCCGTTCGCCGGCCGTGCCGCGGACCAGCCGGACCCCCGCGGCCACCGGCTGGTCGGCCTCGACGGCGATCGTGTAGTCCCCCACCGGGAGCGCGTCCAGCGCGATCCGGGCGGTGGTCCCCGCCGCTGCGGTCGCCGCTCCGCCGCCGGGCAGCGGGACCTCGCCGGCCGGGCCGAACGCGCGGACCCTCAGCACGGCGTCCTGCCGCCCCGGAACCGCGACGTGCAGCTCGGGCGCGGCGTCGGCGTAGCCCCGCTGGTCCGTGAGTTTGCCGGTCGCGGCCGCGGACTGGACGGCCACGCCGGGCACGACCTGGCTCTGCGACGGCCGGGCTCCCGGTTCGATGAAGTCGATGCCCCCCGCGGTCAGGCCGCGCAGGACGCTCTGCTGGATGACCGCCGTGACCGGCGCGCCGGCGGAGGCGATGCGCACCCCGAGCGCCGGTTCGCCGGCGGCCACGCCGGCCAGGACGATCGACGTGCTCTCGCCGGGGGCCAGCGCTATGCCGCGCAGG
Organism: Arthrobacter halodurans; assembly: GCF_041877255.1. Taxonomy (NCBI): domain Bacteria; kingdom Bacillati; phylum Actinomycetota; class Actinomycetes; order Micrococcales; family Micrococcaceae; genus Arthrobacter; species Arthrobacter halodurans. The sequence goes on along the minus strand of NZ_JBHDLJ010000009.1, from coordinate 15,720 downwards.
GCGCCGGCCTCGACCTGCCCCTCCGCCCCGAAGAGCTCGACGTCGACCGAGGAGGCGGACGGCGAGGGGTTGGAGACGATCAGCAGCGCGGTCCGGCCGACCAGGGTGGAGGCCCCCACGAGCCACTGTTCGTTCGCGGGATCCTGGCAACGGGACACCGCTAGCCCGGCGAGGTCCCCGTCCCCGGCGAGGTAGCTGCGCACCATGCCCGCCTGGGACTTGAGCCCACCGAGCGGCTGGACGCGCAGCACGGCAGCGCGCGCCTCGTCGATCCCGGAGACGGAGACCGCGGACAACCCGGACAGCCCCTCCTCGCTGGTGGCGGCCTCCTGCGCGGCGTGGCCCTCCGGGAGGGCGGGTGAGATGCGCCGGATCGCCGTGCCGTCGGCGCGGGTCAGCGCGGCTCCGGGGATCCGCGCCGCGACGTCGCTGAGCACCGTCGCGCGCACCGCGGTCCGCGCGGAGTCCGACCCGGCGGCGAAGTCCGGGTCCGTCGCCCCCGATTCCGCCGCGGTGCCCGCGGGGAGCCGGACATCCCGAGGACACTCCGCCACGAAGTCGCCCGCGGGAACCGAGGCCGCGGGGATGCCGAGCTCCAGCGGCGCGGCCAACGGCCCGTGGAGGGAAGCGGCGGCGATCCCGGCGGCGGTGACGGCCAGTAGCGCCGAGCCCGCCCCGGCCGCGGCCCACCGGCGTGCCGTCGACGGAACGGTGCGCGGGCTCATGGGGCGTCCTCCGGGTGCTCGGTGCGGGAATGGCGCGCCCCGACGGCGACGGCGGGTCCGGGGTCAAGGCGCCGCGGTTCGGTGTCAAGGCGCCGCGGTTCGGTGTCCCGCTGGTCCGCGGCCGCCCCCGGGGCGGCGGGCCGTTCGCCGGCGGCGCCGCGCGACGGGGTGCCGGCGCCGTGCCGGGCTTCCGCCTCGTTCCACCCGTCCCCGTCCCCGCCGTCCTCGTCGTCCGTCTCGTCCCCCTCGTCGAGATCGCGCAGGCTCTCGGCGGTACCCGTCGTGCGGTACTCCTCGACCCGCCGGGGCGCAAAGCGCCTCCGCTGGGGTATCGGCACCACGAGCAACAGGACGACCCCGAAGACCACGGCCTGCCCCACGGCGATCGGCGCGGCCCACGGGCTCGCGTAGCCGACGTCGAGCACGCCGGAGCCCTCCGGAAGCTCGAAGGCCTGCGCCCACCCGAGCGCCGTCGGGGCCAGCGGGCGGCCGTCGAGCGTCGCGCTCCACCCGGGATCCGCCCGCTCCGCGAGCACCACGTGGCGGCCGGCGCCGCCGCCGGGGATCGCGACGCCGTCGACGCGCGCGCCGTCCGACGCAACCAGCCGCGCGGTGGTGCCGGAGGCGTCCACGACGCGCACGCGCGCCGTGAAGTCCGACGAGCCGTCCGCGCCCGGGATCGCGGCCTCTGGCTGGACCCGCCACAGCCAGCCGGAGTCCGTCAGGCCGACCGGAGCGAGACCCGGCACGGCGTCGAGCTGGCCGGCAAGGAACGCGCTGGACGCGCCGGTCTCGCGCAGGACCACGAAGGAGGCACCGAGCCGCGCCAGCTGCCCGCGCGGATCGATCGACTCCCCGGACACCAGCGCCGCGACGGTCGCGCGCAACGAGGCGCCGGCATCGTCGTCGCGGGTCGGTTCGGGGGTGAGGAGCGGCCCGTGCAGGCGATCCGCCGCGCCGATGGCGGTGAGGTCGTCGAGGGTGGTTCCCGTGCCGCCGGCAAGGCCCGCGCGCAGGGCAGACTCCGCACCGGGCTCGATGACCAGGACACGGTCCTCGAACGGCCCGGAGCCGCGGTCGGCCGCGGTCGCGGGAAGGGTCCGCTCCGGGCTCGGCGCGACCTGCTGCGCCGCTCCGAAGTCGAGGACGGGCCGGGACGCCGCGTCCGGGCCGGGGGCCGGCGGCGCGTCCAGGACGCGCGGCGCCAGCCACAGCATCGAGGCCGCGGCCACGGCGGCCCCGGACGCGACGACGGCGACGGCGAGGCCGGCTGTGCCGGCGCGGGAGGCCGGGGCGCTCCGGGTGCGGGCCTCCCGCAGGGCATCGAATCCGACGGCCGCGGCCAGGAGCGTTCCGAAGCAGAAGATCGAGACGAACGGGCCGGTGAACGCGGCCGTCGTCCGGCCCTCCGCCACGGTCCACGGGATGGACTGCGCCACGTAGCCGGACGCGAGCGTGAGCGTCCCGGCCAGCCAGGCGGCACGCGCGACCCGACCCCGGCGCCCGGGGCGCAGGACGCCGACTGCGGCCAGGACAAGCGCCGGCACGCCCACCACGACGGCGGCCGCCAGCGCCCACGGGCCGGGCACCAGCGCGGCGGCCCAGTTCAGACCGGGCACGGAGGCCGCGGCGTCGAAGGCCACGGGGAAGCCCAGCGCCTGCTGCCACAGCGGCGCGGCGTCGAAGGGGCGGGGCACGCCGGGATCGGCGAAGAGGACCCGCGGGTTCGCCGCCGCGGCCACGAACAGGGGCGCCGCCAGGGCCAGGGAGGGCAGCGGGACCCACCAGAGTGCCCTCGCGCGGCGCCCGAGCCCGAGGGCGAAGCCGACGGTCAGGAGGACGGCCGGCGCCAGCAGCGCCGGCGAGGCGGCGGTGAGCGCCGCCAACGCCAGGGAGGCCCCCGCCGCCGCGGTCCAGGACGGCACACCGTGGACGCCGGCGCGCGAGGCGGACACCGGCAGGCCGGCGAGGTGGACGTGGTCGCGGGCCGCTCCGACGGCGCGGATCGCCCCCAACGCAACGAGCGGTATCGCCACATGCGCGACGAGCGCACCGGGCCGGCCCGAGCCGAGCGCGACCTGGAGCGACGGCGACAGTCCCCAGAGCAACGCGCCGAGCAGGCGTCCGGAGCGGCTGCCGGTCACGGCACCCAAGGCGATCCACGCGAGGAGCGCCGCCAGGGGCATCGCCGCCAGGACGAGCGTCACGACCGCGGCGTTGGACTGCCCGAGGCCCAGGACGGAGAGGAACAGCAGGACCGCGTCGAACGGGTCGCCGCCGCCCGCCCGCCCCGATCCGAGCGACTGCCACCAGTCGGTCGCGTTGGACCAGATGCCGGCAGGGCCGGGCGAGAGCGGCAACAGGGAGCCACCCGAGACGGCCGGGGCCCCGATGAGCCCACGGAGCCCGATCAGCGAGACGGCCAGCGCCGCGGCGACGGCCAGCAGGGCGCCGACGCCCGCGCTGGTCCGTTGCGGGGCGGCCAGGGCGGCGAAGTCGTCGTTGTTGTCGCCGGACGGGTTGGACGCCTCGGACGTCGACCCGGAGCCGTCGCCCACCACGTTCTCGGTGGCGCCGGCGTCGGCCTCGACCCCCTCCAGCAGGTGGCGCCGGTGCGACCAGACGTCGCGGCGCGGGACCACGAGGGGCCTGACCATGCCGCGGGCGACCCGGCGGGTGCGGGCGGCGGAGCGGCGGGAGCGGAACAGCTGCACGGGAGACAGCACGGCCGCGAGCGTGGCCCCGAGTTGGCCGACGGCGTGCGCGGGGTCCTTGGCGAGCAGGCTGGCGAAGAAGCGGAAAATCCCCCCGAACACGGCACCGGCCGCGACGAAGGGGAGCTGCCAGGCGGGGACGTGCTTGAGCCGCAGGTAGACCTCGGCGCGGCGCGACGCCACCGGGCCCGCCACGGAGCGCACGGCGTCGGCGGCGTGGAGCATGGTCGCGCGCGGCACCACCACGACGCGGTGCCCGGCGAGCCGGTTGCGCCAACACAGGTCCAGGTCGTCGCCGAGTCCCGGGAGCGCCGGGTCGAAGCCGCCGAGCAACTCCCACGCGTCGCGGCGCACCAGCATGCCGGCGGAGTTGACGGCGAAGCTGTCGGACTTGCGGTCGTACTGGCCCTGGTCGAGCTCGTCCACGTCGATCATCGCCAGCCGCTCGCCCCAGCCGCTGATGCTCAGGCCCACGTCGATCAGGTGCCGGGGCGCATCCCGGTCCACCTGCTTGCAACCGGCGATCGTCACCGACGGGGTCGTCTCCACGGAGGCGAGCAGGTGCTCGAGCGCGTCCGGGCGCGGGGCCGAATCGTCGTGGATGAGCCAGATCCAGTCCTGCACGAGCGGCGACGGCTCCGGCAGGCGGCCCTCGGTGGCCACGTTGACCGAGTGGCCGAAGCCGCGGGCGGCCGCCGCCGCGATGGGAGTGCCCTCCGGCAGCCACTCCCGGAGCAGGCGGGCCGAATCGTCCGACGAGGACGCATCCACGGCCAGGTAAACGTCGACCGGCCGGGTCTGGTGGATCAGTGCCTCGAGGGTCCCGGGAAGGTACCGGGCTCCGTCGTGGGCAACAACGACTGCGGTGACGCGGACGTGCGAGTGAATCAGACCGCTCGCTTCCTCAGCCGGCGGCGCTCGCGCTCGGACAGGCCGCCCCAGATGCCGAAGCGCTCGTCGTTGGCCAGCGCGTACTCGAGGCATTCCGCGCGGACGTTGCAGGCGCCGCAGACCTTTTTGGCATCGCGGGTCGAGCCGCCCTTCTCCGGGAAGAACGCCTCGGGGTCGGTCTGCGCGCACAGCGCCTCCGTCTGCCAGCCGAGTTCGCCCTCGTCCTCGGCGCCCTGGAATCCGGGCATGCCGATCCACAGTTGCTGCGCGGGGCGCGTCTGGGGCGCCGGACGATCGAGCGGCAGCTCACGCACGGGAGCCAGATCCACGTTCGCGCCGAGCCCGGACTCGTGCGCGGCGAGGAACGCCGTCGCCTGGTCCTCCATGGACAGCTCCGCGCTCTCCCGGAACCGCTCCGCGCCCTCATCGTCGGCGGGATCGAGGAACCAGTCCGACGGCACCCCGCGGGCTCCGTAGTTCTTCGACGCCTGTGCGGCCGACGTGTGTTCGTGAATGCGCTCTGCGTTCCCCATGATGCGCCCTTCCGCTGATTGACTGGTGGTGAACCGGCTACCCCGGAGCGCCTCGAGGACGCGCTGACGCGCGCCTTGTGTGGGCTTCCGGGACAGAGACTCGAGTCCTCGACGTGGACCAAGCCGGTTCTTCCCCTAATTACACTGGTGTAACTCGGGGCGCGTCAAGTGGCAGCGGTGATTCTATAGAAACCAACGACCGGAATCGCGGCACGCCACGCCCGGCGTCGGGCACCAACCGACGGCGTGTCCCCGCCCTCGCGACTCACAGCCATTTGCCAGCAACGAACAGGAGCCCCCATGGACGCCGAGAATCGACCCCGGACCTTCGCCGACGACCTGCTTGCCCGCGTGCGCGACTCCACCGCGCCACTGCTGGTGTGGTATGGGGCGGCGGGTGAGCGCGTCGAGCTCAGCGGCCACGTCTTCGACAACTGGGTGGCCAAGAGCGCCAATCTCCTGACGGAGGAACTCGACGCGGGCCCCGGCACCGTGGTGGCCCTCCGCCTGCCCGCCCACTGGAAGTCCCTGGCCCTCGCGTTCGGCGCGCTGCACACCGGCGCCGAACTCGTCCTCGAACCCACCGGGGCCGCGCCCGGCACGTCGTCGCCGCCCGCCGCGCGCGTCGACGTCGTCGCCTCGGACGATCCCCTCGCGGCCGCGGCCGGGCATCCCGGCGCCGAGGTCATCGCAGTGGCACTCGGGGCGATGGCCCTGGCCTTCCCCGGCCCCGCCCCCGCGGGCGCCTTGGACTACGCGGCCGAGGTCCGCGCGTTCGGCGACTACTACCTCGCCGAACCCGTCGACGGCGGCGCTTCCGCGCTGCGCGACGCGCGCGGCGCGGTGGACTACGCGACGCTGTTCTCCCCCGCGGAGGGGGACGCGTCCGGCAACGCCCTCCTGGGACCGGGCGCGTCCCTAAGGCGCGCCCTGCGCGAGGCCCTGGCCGTGTGGGGCGGGGGCGACGCGCTGGTCCTGTTGGGCGACGGCGCGCAGGCCACGGACCGCCTCAGGGCCTCCGAGCGCGTCGCGAGGGTCCTCGCCCCATAGTCGGCGCCCCGGCGACCCGGTGCCCGGACGCCACGACACTCAGGCGCCCGGGCGCCCGGCGGACCCCGCAGCATCGCCGGCGTCGCCACCCGTCGTCGGGGCCCCCGCCGCCGACACGCCCGCGGTCGGGGAACCGGCGGTGTGCCGGGGCGCCCGATCGTCGTCGGCGCCCGGCCCGCGGGGTCCCGACGGGTGCGGTCCCGGCACGTGGGCAGCGAAACCGTGCTCGGCGTGCTGGCCGCGCTCGTGGCGGCCCGGGCGACGCTCCCCCGCGGCGTCGGCGTGCTCGCGATGCAGGAGCTCGCGGTCGCGCTCGAAGGCGGGCTCGGCGTCGAGCTCCTCGGTGAACACCCAGAACCGGTAGGCGAAGAAGCGGAAGATGGTGCCCAGCACCAGTCCCACGACGGAGCCGGCGATGAACAGGCTGGTCTTGTCCGTCAGCCCCATCCAGTACTTCGCGATCCAGACGCAGGCGGCCGCGATGAACAGGCCAATGCCGTTCATGAGGAGGAACATCAGCAGCTCACGGACCACCGACGCGCGCCGGCGGTGGCGGAAGGTCCACAACCGGTTCGCCACCCAGGAGAACATCGTGGCCACGACGCCGGCGACCACCTTCGCCTTCACCTCCGAGTCGGACATGGGGCCGTTCATCATCCACAGGAAGATGCTGGTGTCGATCACGAAGGCGATACCGCCGACCACGCCGAACTTCATGACTTCGCGCCAGAGCAGCGAAAACAATCCGCGCGCCTTCTGGAACAACTCCTTGAGCATGACCCTCCACAGGAAGAAATTGGGGCGGCATCGGCACCGGTTCCCGGTGCGCGCCGCGGTCGGGGCCCGGGCGGGGACGCAACCAACCCCCCATTCTAGGCCCCGTGGCTGGGCGTTTCCCAAGAAAGCCGGGCGCGGGGCAGGCCGCGCGGACTGGCGGGGGTGCCCGTTCGGTACGCTGGGTGGGTGAAGTTTCCTGTGATTGGTGTGGTCGGCGGCGGTCAGCTCGCCCGAATGATGGCGCCCGAGGCGGTCAACCTCGGCTTTGATCTGCGTATTCTCGCCGAGGCCCCGGACGTCTCGGCGGTCTCCGCCGTGCCCCGGGCCCCGGTCGGCGACTACCGCGACCTCGACACGCTGCGCCGGTTCGCCGACGGCGTCGACGTCTTGACCTTCGACCACGAGCACGTCCCGAACGAGCACCTGCGCACGCTGATCGGCGAGGGCGTCAACGTGCAGCCGCGGCCCGAGGCCCTGATCCACGCGCAGGACAAACTCGTCATGCGGGAGGCGATCGCGCGGCTCGGCCTGCCCAACCCCGAGTGGGCGCGCGTGGCCTCGGTCGCGGAACTGGTCGCCTTCGGCGAACGCGTCGGCTGGCCGGTGGTCCTGAAGACGCCCCGCGGCGGCTACGACGGCAAGGGCGTGCGGATGGTCGACGACGCCGTCGCGGCGGACCGGTGCGCCGACTGGTTCGGCTCCGGCGACCTGTTGGCCGAGGAAAAGGTCCCCTTCGCCCGCGAGCTCTCCGCGCTCGTGGCCCGGACCCCCTCCGGCGAGGCGCGGGCCTGGCCCGTGGTCCACACCATCCAGGTCGACGGCGTCTGCGACGAGGTCATCGCGCCGGCGCAGGGCCTCGACCCGTCCACCGCGGAAGCCGCCCGCTCCGCGGCCCTGCGCATCGCCGCCGAGTTCGGCGTCACGGGCGTCATGGCCGCCGAGCTCTTCGAGACGCCCGGGCGCGGGGCCGGATTCGTGATCAACGAGCTGGCCATGCGCCCGCACAACACGGGCCACTGGACGATGAACGGCTCGGTGACGAGCCAGTTCGAGCAGCACCTGCGCGCGGTCCTGGACCTCCCGCTCGGGGACACGTCTGCGCTCGGCCACGTCAGCGTGATGAAGAACTACCTCGGCGGCGCAAACCTGTTCCTCTTCGCGGCCTTCGCCCGCGCGCTGGCCGCCGAGCCTCGCGCCAAGGTGCACGCGTACGGCAAGTCGGTCCGTCCCGGACGGAAGATCGGCCACGTGAACGTGGTGGGCGAGCCGGGCGAGCCGGCGGACTCCGTGCGCGCCCGCGCCGAGCGCGTGGCCGGCATCATCAGCGGCGGGCCCGCCCAGGAACCCACGCACCCCACCGAAGGAGCCGTCTAGATGTCGCACGAGAACCCCGTGGTCTCCGTGGTGATGGGGTCCGATTCGGACTGGCCGGTCATGCGGCTCGCGGCCGAGGCGCTGGCCGAGTTCGGGATCCCCTTCGAGGCCGATGTCGTCTCCGCCCACCGCATGCCCGAGGACATGATCGACTTCGGCAAGCGGGCGCACGGGCGCGGGGTGCGCGTGATCATCGCCGGTGCCGGCGGCGCGGCCCACCTGCCCGGCATGCTGGCCTCCGTCACGCCGCTCCCCGTGATCGGTGTCCCCGTGCCGCTGAAGACCCTCGACGGCATGGACTCCCTGCTCTCGATCGTCCAGATGCCGGCGGGCGTGCCCGTGGCGACCGTGTCCATCGGCGGTGCCCGGAACGCCGGCCTGCTCGCGGCGCGGATCCTGGCCGCCGGCAGCGGCGACGAGGCGGAGCGCCTGCGTGCCCGGCTCGTCGACTTCGCCGGCGACCTGCGGCGGGTCGCCGCGGACAAGGGCGCCTCGCTGCGCCGCGCCGTCGCCGGGGAAGCCGGGGGCGGGCCCGCGGCATGAGCCAGCCCCGACAGAGCATGACCGATCCGGTGCGGCATCCGGAGGCGGCCTCCAGCCGGACGCGCACCAAGCGGGCCCTCGTGCTGCTCCTGCTGACGGTGTTCGTCCCGGGCGGCGCCCAGGTCGTCGCCGGCAACCGGTCGCTGGGCCGCAAGGCCCTCGTGGTGACCCTCTCGTGCTGGTTCGTGCTGCTGGCCGTGCTGGCCGTGGCACTCGTGGACCGCGGCATCCTGATCGAGGTGCTGGCCCGGCCGCTCGTCCAGCTGGCGCTCGCCGTCGTGCTGGGCCTGCTCGCCGTCGGCTGGCTCGTGCTGTTCGTCAACACGCTTGTGATCATCCGTCCACGCCTCCTCGCGCCGGGCGCGCGGGCGTTCGCCGCCGCCGCCACCGCCGTGCTGGTGCTCGCCACCAGCGGGGTGCTCGGCTACGGGGCCCACGTGCTGAACACCGGGCGGGGAACCATCCAGAACGTCTTCGCCTCCGGGCCCGCGTTCGAGCCGGTCAACGGCCGCTACAACATCATGGTTATGGGCGGCGACGCCGGGGCGAACCGCACGGGCCTGCGCCCGGACACCATGGCTGTCTTCAGCGTCGACGCGAAGACCGGCAAGACCGTCGTGATCTCGATCCCGCGCAACTTCCAGAACGCGCCGTTCCCCGAGTCCTCGCCCCTGCGTGCGGTGTTCCCCGACGGGTTCAACTGCGGCGACGAGTGCATCATGAACGCGCTCTACCCCACGGTGGAGAACCAGTACGCCGACCTCTTCCCCGAGGGCTCCAACGCCGGCGCCGAGGCCATGCTCGACGCGGCCGAGGGCATCACGGGGCTGCCGGTCCAGGGCTACGTGCTCATCGACATGGCGGGCTTCGCGGCGTTCATCGACGCGATGGGCGGCGTGCGCGTCGACTCCGGCGGATGGGTGCCCTACCGCGGCGCGCCGCGGGACGACATCCCGGTCCGCACGCGCTGGTTCCCGCCGGGTGAACTGAACCTGAGCGGCGACGACGCCCTCTGGTACGCCCGCTCCCGGTACTTCACCACCGACTACCACCGGATCAGGCGGCAGCAGTGCCTCCAGCAGGCGATGGTCAACCAGTTCAACCCGCAGACGGTGCTGACCCGCTTCTCGGGGATCATGTCCGCGGGCGAACAGCTGCTGGAGACCAACATCCCGCAGGACCAGCTCGGCAGCTTCCTCAACCTCGCCGACAAGTCCCGCAAGACGCCGTTCGAGCGGCTCACGCTCGGGGCGCCGGACTTCGGCACCAGCGCCGAGCGCTTCTCGACGTACCCGGACTTCGACCGCATCCGCCAGCGCGTGGACGCGCTGTTGCTCGAGGCCTCCGGCGCCGCGCCCGCCGCGTCCTCCGCGCCCGCGAGGTCGACGCCGGCCAACGACGGGGCGTCCGCGTCCGCCACCTCCGGGGGCGCCGCGGCGGCGACGACCACCGCCGCAGCGCCGTCGACCGCGGCGAGCATCGAATCCGGCGCCAGCGAGGCGCCCACGACCCAGCCGGACGGCTCCCCCATCACCGAGGACTACCTGATCCAGCTCGAGCTCACGGGCCAGACGGACCTCATCTCGCTGATCGCCTCCACCAACGACGAGTGCTCGACACCCTAGGAGACCCATGCATCGCCTGACCAACGTTGTGCGCGACTACCCGTGGGGTTCGAGCACCGCCATCGCCGAGCTGTTCGGCAGGGAACCCGGCGGCGCACCGGAGGCCGAGCTGTGGATCGGCGCCCACCCGGACTCCCCCTCGACGACCGCCGGCCCGGACGGCAGCCCGATCGGGCTGGACGAGCTGATCGCGGCGGACCCGGAGGGGACGCTCGGGCGCGAGGCGGCGGAGCGGTTCGGCCGCCTGCCGTTCCTGGCCAAGGTGCTGGCCGCGGGGGCCCCGCTGTCCCTGCAGGTCCATCCCTCGCGCGAACAGGCCCGCTCCGGCTTCGCGGCCGAGGAGGCCGCCGGCGTCGGACGCGCCGCGCCGGACCGCAACTACCGGGACGACAACCACAAGCCGGAGATGATCTTCGCCCTCACGCCCTTCGTAGCCCTCTGCGGTTTCCGCGAGGCGGCGGAGTCGGCGGGCCTGTTCGAGCGGCTCGCCGCCGCCGTCGCGCGCGGCGTGGGGTCCGGGCCGGCCGGCGGCGGGGATGCCGGCGCCGCGGCGGACACCGCGCGCCGGGCCGCGTCCGCGCTCCGCGCGGGGGACCTGCGCTCGGCCTTCACCACGCTGCTGGAGGGCGGTCCCGGCGTCGTGGCCCTCGTCGCGGCGGCCGCGGCGGCCGTCGAGGCCGACCCGGCCCTCGCCGCCTCCGACCCCGGCCTCGCCGAGTTGCCCGCGCTGGCCGCGCACCACGCCGGCGACCCCGGCGTCGTGGTCTCGCTGCTGCTCAACCACGTTTCGCTCGAGCCCGGGCAGGCCGTCTACCTGCCCGCCGGCAACGTCCACGCCTACCTGCGCGGCCTCGGGATCGAGGTGATGGCCAGCTCGGACAACGTGCTGCGCGGCGGGTTGACCGGCAAGCACGTGGACCTCCCGGAGCTCCTGGCGACGGTCGAGTTCCGCGCCCTCCCCGTGCCGCACCTCGCGGCCGAGGCGACCGGGCTGGGCCAGGAGCTCTACCGGCCGCCGTTCGAGGAGTTCCAGCTCCAGCGCATCCGCCTGGCGGGCAACGGGGACGGCGCCGGATCGGACGCCGGGGACGGCATGGCCGGCGGGGACGTGCCCGTGGCGCAGAACGGACCGGTGGTCGTGGTGTGCGTCCGCGGCGAGCTGCTCCTGGACAGCCCGCGCGGCGACGAGCGGCTGCGCAGCGGCGACGCCGTGTTCGTCGGCGCCGGCGAGAGCCCCGTGATGGCCAAGCGGATGGGCGCCGCGGAGGCCGTCGCCTTCGCGGTGACACTCCCGTAGCGCGCACGGACGACGGCGGGCGCCGGACCCGTGGGTCCGGCGCCCGCCGTCGTTCCGGCGAACCCTAGCGGGTGTACGCCTCCCACTTGCGGGCCTGGTGCTCGCCCTCGACCGTGCGGATGGTGCCGGACTTTGAGCGCATGACGATCGACTGCGTGACGATCCGCTCCCCGCGGTAGCGGACCCCGCGCAGCAGGTCGCCGTCGGTGATGCCCGTCGCGGCGAAGTAGCAGTTGTCGCTGGTGACCAGGTCGTTGGTCGACAGGACGCGCGTGAGGTCGTGGCCGGCGTCGATCGCCCGCTGCTTCTCCTCGTCGTCCTTGGGCCAGAGCCGGCCCTGGATGACGCCGCCCAGGCTCTTGATGGCGCAGGCGGTGACGATCCCCTCGGGGGTGCCGCCGATGCCCATGAGCGCGTCGACGCCGGTCCCCTCGCGGGTCGCCGCGATCGCCGCGGCGACGTCGCCGTCCATGAGGAACTTCGTGCGCGCGCCGGCGGCCCGGATCTCCTCGACCAGCGGCTGGTGGCGCTCGCGGTCCAGGATGCACACCGTGATCTGGCTGATCCGCTTGTTCTGGGCCTTCGCGATCAGGTGCAGGTTCTGCTTGACGGGCAGGCGGAGGTCCACGAGCTCCGCGGCGTCCGGACCGGTGACCAACTTCTCCATGTAGAACACGGCGGAGGGGTCGAACATGGTCCCGCGCTCGGCGACCGCGAGCACGGAGAGGGCGTTGTTGATGCCCAGCGCGGTCAGCCGCGTCCCGTCGATGGGATCGACCGCCACGTCGACCTCCGGGCCCGTGCCGTCGCCGACGCGTTCGCCGTTGTAGAGCATCGGCGCCTCGTCCTTCTCGCCCTCGCCGATGACCACGACGCCGTTGAAGGAGACGGTGGACAACAGCGAACGCATGGCGTCGACGGCCGCGCCGTCGGCCGAGTTCTTGTCGCCGAAGCCCACCCAGGGGCTGGCGGCGATGGCGGCGGCCTCGGTCACGCGGACCAGTTCGAGGGCCAGGTTGCGGTCCGGTTCGGCGTCCCCGACGGACAACCGGGGAGACAGGTGGGCGTAGTTCGTGGCTTCTGGCACGGGGGTCCTCGTCTTCGAGTGGTTACTTGGGCCGGTAGGCGACAGCTCCGATCATATCCGCAGGGGGCGGCGGTGCGGGAGGGTTCGTAACATCGGGGACAATGGAGGGGTGAGTGATGCACCGAACCCCTCCCCAGAAGCCCCGGAGGCGCCGGCCAAACCGGTGCTGACCGCGTCCCAGGCCAAACGCGCCAACCAGTCGTTGAAGGGCATGATCATCTCGGTCCTCCTGACGCTCGCGGTCGTCGTCCCCGTCATCGCGCTGAACCCGGGCAGCACGGAGAACACCTACAAGCCGAATGTCGACGTCGCGACCGTCGCCGCTCAGGCGGGACAGGCCGCGGACTTCGCCCCGGTCTCGCCGGAGATGCCCGAGGGCTGGTACCCGAACTTCGCCCGCTGGAACTCCGGCAGCGCCGACGGCATCGACTACTGGGAGGTCGGGTTCGTCACGGGCGACCGCGGTTTCGTCTGGCTGCGGCAGACCGCCGACGCCAATCCCACGTGGATCGCCCAGCACAGCGACAGCGCGCCCGTGACCGGCGACCGGACGGTGGACGGGACCACGTGGGAGCTCCGCGACAAGTCGGGCCTGCGGACGCTGGTGCTGGAGAGCGGCGGCTCCACCGTGATGCTCACCGGCGAGACCTCGTGGGAGGACCTGGACGCGGCGGCGCGCGCCGTCACACGCGGGCTCGAGCCGTCCCCGGCGCCGTAGCGCCGCCCCCGGCCGCTAGTGTTGTCACCATGCACGACGACGAAGCCCCCGGCACCCCCGAAACGCTGACCCCCTCCGACGCGTGGCGGCGCCTCCGCGAGGGGAACAGGCGGTTCGTCGAGGGTTCCACCGAACACCCCAACCAGGACGCGCCGCGCCGCCACTCGCTGGTGGCCCAGCAGAACCCCTTCGCGGTGATCTTCGGCTGCTCGGACTCCCGGCTCGCCGCGGAGATCATCTTCGACGTCGGCCTCGGCGACGTGTTCGTCGTCCGCACCGCGGGCCACGTGATCGACGACGCCGTGCTCGGCTCCCTGGAATACAGCGTGGCCCTGCTCAACGTGCCCCTCATTATCGTCCTGGGCCACGACAGCTGCGGCGCCGTGACCGCGGCGATGGAGTCCTTCGAAACCGGCACGATGCCGCCGGGCTTCATCCGCGACCTCGTCGAGCGGATCACGCCCTCCGTCATCACGGCGCACCGCAACGGCATCCACGACATCAACAGCACGGTCGTCGAGCACGTCCAGGAGACCACGCGGCGCATCGTGGACGCCTCCAAGCTCATTTCGACGGCGGTCGACGACGGCCACACCGCGGTCATCGGCGTGACCTACCGCCTCGCCGAGGGCCAGGCGGAGATGGTTTCGGGGTTCGGCGCACTGTAGGAAGGGGCCGCCTTTGGGGCGCGCCACGGGCCGGGCGTAGGGTAAGCCCATGGAGACAACCGACGCCTTCCGCATTGAACACGACACCATGGGCGAAGTCCGGGTCCCGGCCGACGCCCTCTACCGGGCGCAGACGCAGCGCGCCGTCGAGAACTTCCCGATTTCCGGCAAGACCCTCGAACGCAAGCACATCGAGGCGCTCGCCCGCGTGAAGAAGGCCGCGGCGCGCGCCAATGCCGAGCTGGGCGTCATCGACGCCGACATCGCCGCGGCCATCGCCGGCGCGGCGGACCGCGTCGCCACCGGCGAATTCGACGCCCACTTCCCCATCGACGTCTTCCAGACCGGGTCCGGCACGTCCTCGAACATGAACACCAACGAGGTGCTGGCCGAGCTCGCCACGCGCGCGCTGAAGGACGGCGGCAGCGCGAAGGTGGTCCACCCCAACGACCACGTGAACGCGTCGCAGTCCTCCAACGACGTCTTCCCCACCTCGGTCCACGTCGCCGCCACGTCGGCCCTGCTCGGCGACCTCGTCCCGGCGTTGGAGCACCTGGCGGAGTCCCTGGAGCGCAAGGCGGAGGAGTTCAAGGACGTGGTCAAGTCCGGGCGGACGCACCTCATGGACGCCACGCCCGTGATGCTCGGGCAGGAGTTCGGGGGCTACGCCGCGCAGGTGCGCTACGGCGTCGAACGCATCCACTCCTCGCTGCCGCGCGTCGCGGAGGTTCCCCTCGGGGGGACCGCCGTCGGCACGGGCATCAACACCCCCGCCGGCTTCCCGGCCCGCGTCATCGAGCTCCTGGCCGCGGACACCGGCCTGCCACTGACCGAGGCGCGGAACCACTTCGAGGCGCAGGCCAACCGGGACGGCCTCGTCGAGGCGTCCGGACAGCTCCGCACCATCGCGTACTCCTTCATGAAGATCAACAACGACCTCCGCTGGATGGGCTCCGGGCCGAACACCGGGCTCGGCGAGATCGCCCTCCCGGACCTCCAGCCGGGATCCTCGATCATGCCGGGCAAGGTGAACCCCGTGATCTGCGAGGCCGCCATCATGGTCGCCGCGCAGGTGGTCGGCAACGACACCACGATCTCGCTGTCCTCCACCAACGGCGCGTTCGAGCTCAACGTCGGCATCCCCGTGATGGCCGCGAACCTGCTCGAGTCCATCCGCCTGCTCGCCAACACGTCCCGCGTGATGGCCGACAAGATGGTCGACGGGATCACCGCGAACGTGGAGCGCGCGCGCTTCCTCGCCGAGGCCTCGCCGTCCATCGTGACCCCGCTGAACAAGCACATCGGCTACGAGAACGCGGCGAAGATCGCTAAGAAGGCCGTCGCGGAGGGGCTGACCGTGCGCGAGGCGACCATCGCCCTGGGCTTCGTCGAACGCGGCGAGCTGACCGAGGAGCAGCTGGACACGGCGCTCGACGTCACCACCATGACGTCGCCCGCGGGCACCTAGCGCGGGGCGGCCCGGAGCGGCCGCCGACGTCGGCATCCACGGAGCCGACGGGTCCCCGCTCGGGGCGACCCGCCGGCTCCGTCGCCATGTCGGGGGGCGACCTCTCGTGCGCGGGGGCCGACGGCGGGTCCATCGCTCGGTGACCGTGCCGCTATCCGACACCTCCGGGATGGTGGCCCGGGGCGAGGCGGTCGACGGCGAGGAGGCGCTGCGGCTCGAGGCCGTGCAGCGTAGCGCGCGGGACGCGTCA
>NZ_JBHDLJ010000008.1:0-141636 GCF_041877255.1 Arthrobacter halodurans | reverse complement strand
CAAGGCGTCCTAGGCATACAGGTTCGGTCCGATTTGCCAGCGTTTGGGACAATAGGGGAGTGACCGTTACTGCTGAGACCCCCATCGCAACCACCGAAGCGCCCGCGCGGCTCGAGCTGCCTCCGCTGAAGCTAGGCAAGCTCACCGTGGACGTGCCGGTGGTGCTGGCTCCGATGGCAGGCATCACCAATAAGGCCTTTCGCCGCCTTTGCCGGGAGTACGGCGGGGGCCTGTATGTGGCCGAGATGGTGACGTCGCGCGCGTTGGTGGAGCGCAACGACATGTCGATGCGCATCATCTCCCACGACGAGGACGAGGCGGTGCGCTCCGTACAGCTCTACGGCGTCGATCCGCATACCGTCGGAGCCGCGGTGCGGCTACTCGTCGAAGAGGACCGGGCGGATCACATCGACCTGAACTTCGGCTGCCCAGTGCCCAAGGTCACCCGGCGGGGCGGCGGCTCGGCGCTCCCGTGGAAAACCGACCTCTTCACGGCGATCGTCAACGCAGCCACCCGCGAGGCCGCGCGCGGCGACGTCCCCTTGACCATCAAGATGCGCAAGGGTATCGACGAGGACCACCTCACCTTCATCGAGGCCGGGAAGATTGCCCGCGACGCCGGTGTCGCCGCCGTCGCGCTGCACGGGCGGACAGCCAGCCAGCACTACTCGGGCCAGGCCGATTGGAACGCCATCGCCGAACTGCGCGAGTCCCTGCCGGACATCCCGGTTCTCGGCAACGGCGACATCTGGAGCGCCGAGGACGCGGTGCGCATGGTCGAGCAAACCGGGGTCGACGGCGTCGTCATCGGCCGCGGCTGCCAGGGACGGCCATGGCTCTTCGGGGATCTCCAAGCGGCGTTCGAAGGCACGGACCGCCGTTTCCGGCCGGGGTTGAAGGAGGTCGCGGACAGCTTCCACCGCCACGCTGAACTACTCGTCGACTACTTCGAAGACGAGGGCAAGGCGCTCCGCGACATCCGCAAGCACGTTGCCTGGTACTTCAAGGGCTACACGGTCGGCGGTGAACTGCGCGCGGCCCTCGCCGCCGTCCCCACCCTCGAGGTGCTGCGCGAGCTCCTGGCGCAGCTCGACGCCGACGCTCCCTACCCGGGCGCCGACGCCGAGGGGCCCCGTGGCCGCGCCGGTTCGCCCAAGAGGACCGCGTTGCCCGACGGATGGCTCGAGAGCCGCGAATTGTCCGCCGCCCACAAATCCATGATCTCCGCGGCGGAACTGGACGTCTCCGGTGGCTGAGCGCGCCGCCGTCGTGCCCGCCTCGTCGCCGGAAGACCGGCGCCGCACCCCCGGCTACACGCCGTACGACGAAGAGCGGTGGGTGCCCGAGCCGCCGAAGAAGTCGTACCGCACCAGCTTCGAGCGGGACCGCGCGCGGGTCCTCCACTCCTCGGCCCTGCGCCGCCTCGGCGCCAAGACGCAGGTCGTTGCCCCGTATTCCGACGACTTCGTCCGCACGCGGCTGACGCACTCCCTGGAGGTCGCGCAGGTCGGCCGCGAACTGGGGGGAACGCTCGGGTGCGACCCCGATGTCGTGGACACCGCCTGCCTTGCACACGACCTCGGGCATCCGCCTTTCGGCCACAACGGAGAGAAGGCGCTGGACAAGCTGTCCGAACACATCGGCGGTTTCGAGGGCAACGCGCAGACACTGCGGCTCCTGACCCGGCTCGAAACCAAGACCTTCCGCGGGAACGGCGACTCCGCGGGCCTGAACCTGACCCGCGCGACGCTGGACGCGGCCTGCAAGTACCCGTGGCGCCGGGCCGAAGCACCCCTGAGGAACGGGAAGACGACCAGGAAGTTCGGCGTCTACGACGACGACCTGCCGGTCTACGACTGGTTGCGCTCCGGGAACGACGACGGCGCATCCGGCCCGCGCCCGGAACCCCAGCAGACCTGCGTCGAGGCGCAGGTCATGGACCTCGCCGACGACATCTCGTACTCGGTGCACGACGTCGAGGACGCCATCGTCGCGGGGAGGTTCCAGCTGCGCTGGATCCGGGACCCGGACCAGCGCGCCCGCGTCATCGAGTACACGCGCCGCTGGTACCTGCCCGGTGAGCCGGACGAGAACATCGACGCCGCCCTGAAGCGGCTGGAGGCGACGGAGGAGTGGGTTCCGCTCGCCGACGGCTCGCGCCGGTCCATGGCCGCCCTCAAGGACATGACGAGCCAGTTCATCGGCCGCTTCTGCCAATCGGCCCTCGAGGCGACGCGCGCCGAGTTCGGTCCCGATCCCTTGACGCGATTCAACGGCCGCCTGATCGTCCCGCTCGAGACCGAACACGAGATCGCTGCGATGAAGGGGCTCGCGACGGCGTACGTGATGACCAGCGAGGAGCGGCGCCCGATCTACCAGCGGCAGCAGGACGTGCTCTCGGATCTCGTGGCGCTCCTCGACGACACGGGGGACCGCTACCTCGAACCGATGTTCGCCGCCGACTGGCGCGACGCGGCCGACGATGCCGGCCGCCTGCGGGCGATCATCGACCAGGTGGCCTCGCTCACCGACGGCTCGGCGATCGAATGGCACGCGACCCTGGTGCAGGGCCACTCGTTCAGCAGCGAGCTTTTCTAGCGGCGCCGGGCTGTCCCCGCCGACAACTAGACTGGGGGCATGGCCGGCCTGATCAAACGCGAAGACATCGACGAGGTCCGTTCGCGCACGGACATCAAGGAAGTGATCGATGGCTACGTCACCCTCCGGTCGGCCGGTGTCGGTTCCTTCAAGGGCCTCTGCCCCTTCCACGACGAACGCAGTCCCAGCTTCCACGTCCGCCCGCAGGTGGGCACGTTCCACTGCTTCGGGTGCGGAGAGAGCGGCGACGTCATCTCCTTCATCCAGAAGATGGACCACACGACGTTCACCGAAACGGTGGAGCGCCTCGCCGGACGAATCGGCTTCGAGTTGCGCTACGAGGACGGCGGGAGCGGCCCCAATAAACAGGAGGTCGGCCGTCGGCAGAGGCTGCTGGACGCGCATAAGATCGCCGAGGAGTTCTTCCGCGAGCAGCTCTCCGCCAGCGAGGCGCAGACAGGCCGCGACTTCCTCGCCGAGCGTGGCTTCGACCAGGCGGCCTGCGCCCAGTTCGGCGTGGGCTACGCGCCCAAGGGTTGGGACGCGCTGCTCAAGCACCTGCGCAACAAGGGCTTCCGCGACGACGAACTCAAGCTCACCGGCATGTTCTCCGAGGGCAACCGCGGCATCTACGACAGGTTCCGGGGCCGGCTGATCTGGCCCATCCGGGATCTCACGGGGGCAACGATCGGTTTCGGCGCCCGCAAGCTCTACGAGGACGACCAGGGGCCGAAGTACCTGAACACCCCGGAGACGCAGCTCTACAAGAAGTCGCAAGTGCTGTACGGGGTCGACCTTGCCAAGCGGGAGATCACGAAGAACCGGCAGATCGTGGTGGTCGAGGGCTACACCGACGTCATGGCGTGCCACCTGTCCGGCATCGGGACGGCCGTCGCGACGTGCGGCACCGCCTTCGGCGCGGACCACATCAAGATCGCGCGCCGGCTCCTGCAGGACGACGGCACCGGCGGCGAGGTCGTCTTCACGTTCGACGGCGACGCGGCGGGGCAGAAGGCAGCCTTGCGCGCCTTCGAGGAGGACCAGCGCTTCACCGCGCAGACCTACGTCGCCGTCGAGCCCTCCGGCTCCGATCCCTGCGAACTGCGCCAGCACCGCGGCCCCGAGGCCGTCCGCGAGCTCATCGACTCCAAGCGCCCGCTGTTCGAGTTCGCCATCAAGGTGGGGCTGAAGCGGTTCGACCTCAACACGGTCGAAGGTCGCGTGCAGGCGCTCCGCGCATCGGCGCCGATCATCGCCGGCATCCGCGACTCCGCGATGCGTCCCGCCTACGCCCGTGAGCTGGCCGGCTGGCTGGGCATGGACATGGACGAGGTCAACAGGTCCATCGGCGCCGCGGCCAAGCGCGGCCGGGAGTCCGAGGACCACGGCGGACGCGGGGACGGGAACCGGGGGGAACCGCGGCGCCGGGAGGCGGAGACCCGGCCCGCGGGTCCCGCCTACGAGCGTCCGGATCCGCGCGATCCCGTCGCCCGCATGGAGCGGGAGTCGCTCGAGGTGGTCCTGCAGCAGCCCTCGATGCTCACCCCGGACCAGTGGCAGGCGTTCTACGACGCGAGGTTCATGGCCCCGGCGCACGCCGTCGTGCACGACGCCGTCCGGGCGGCGGGCGCATCGGGGGCGACGCCGGCGCAGTGGGTCGAGTCGATCCGGCAGGAGGTCCCGGAGCCGTTGCGCCCCTTCGTCTCGGAGCTGGCGGTCATCCCGCTGCCCGCGAACTCCGACGAGGCCCTGGTCCGCTACTGCCGGGACATCATGAACCGCCTGTTCGAACTGCAGATCACCCGCCTGAAGGCTGAGAAGATCGGCCGTCTGCAGCGCATGGATCCGGCCGCGGACCCCGCTGGCTACCAGCAGATCAACCGCGAGCTGATGGAGCTCGAGCTGCGGCGCCGGTCACTGCGCGAAGACTAGCCGGTGTGTCGATTTAGCACCGGCGCGGGGCCTCTTGTATAGTCGTACCTGTTGCTTTCCCCCGTAGCTCAATTGGCAGAGCATTCGACTGTTAATCGAAGGGTTACTGGTTCGAGTCCAGTCGGGGGAGCCAGATCGAAGGGTCCCCGTCCTCAGTTGAGGGCGGGGACCCTTCGCATGCGTGGCGGGTCCGGTTCCGCCGTCCTACGATGGGCGTGTGGAGTGGCTGGCGGGCAACGACTACGAGTTGGCGCGGCAGGTCCTGCAGCGCGGAGTGGCGGCGCTCTACATCGTCGCCTTCGTCTCGACGCTCAACCAGTTCAGGGCGTTGCTGGGGGAGAACGGCCTGCTGCCGACCACGGACCTGCTGGAGCGCGGCGGGGCGCGCGGACCCACGCTGTTCCGTCGGTGGGGATACTCCGACCGCAAGCTGGTCGCCGTCTGCGTCCTCGGCGTGGCGCTCGCATCCACGGTGCTGCTCGGCCTGCCGCAGCTCGGTCCTCCGTGGCTGCCCCTCGGGGTCTTCCTCGCGCTGTGGGGCCTCTACATGTCCGTCGTCAACGTGGGACAAACCTTCTACGGCTTCGGCTGGGAGATGCTGCTGCTCGAGGCCGGATTCACCGTCGGACTCCTCGGATCCAACCAGGTCCCCCCGCCGACCACCGTCCTGATCCTCATCGCCTGGCTGGTGTTCCGGCTCGAATTCGGGGCCGGCATGATCAAGCTTCGCGGCGACGTGGCCTGGCGCAACCTCACCGCGCTGTACTACCACCATGAAACCCAGCCGATGCCGGGTCCCCTGAGCCGCCAGGCCCATCTCCTGCCCGCGTGGTGGCACCGCATCGAGGCCGCCGGGAACCACGCCACGCAACTGGTGGTCCCGTTCCTGTTGTTCCTGCCGCAACCCGTGGCCTCGGTCGCGGCCGCCGTGATCATCCTGACGCAGCTGTGGCTGGTGGCCACCGGCAATTTCGCGTGGCTGAACTGGATCGCCATCGTGCTCGCGTTCAGCGCGGTGAGCGACGGCACGATCCACGCGCTCCTTCCGGCCGTCCCGGCGGACCTCGGGACCCCTCCCACGGCCCCCCTATGGTGGGACGTGCTGGTCCTGGGGGCTTCGCTGGGACTCGCCGCCGCGAGCTTCCCCGCGCTGCGCAACCTGTTCTCGAAGCGCCAACTGATGAACGCCAGCTTCAACCGGTGGCAACTGGGCAACGCCTACGGCGCCTTCGGCAGCGTGACGCGCGAGCGCGTCGAGATCGTGGTGGAGGGAACGCGCGACGACGCCGCGGCCCCGGACGCGCGGTGGTGGGAGTACGAGTTCAAGGGTAAGCCGGGGGACGTGACGCGCCGCCCCGCGCAGTTCGCGCCCTACCACCTCCGGCTGGACTGGCTGATGTGGTTCCTGCCGCTGCGGTCGGTCCACGAGCGCTGGTTCTACGCCTTCCTCGGCAAATTGCTGGCTGCCGACCCGGCCACGCTGCGCCTGCTGCGGAGGGACCCCTTCGACGGCGAGCAGCCCCGCTCGGTGCGCGTCTGGTCGTACCACTACCGCTTCGCCACGCGGGCGGAACGCCGGGCAACGGGGGCCTACTGGGTCCGGGACCGGGGCCGCCTGCAGATCCCGCCGGTGGGCCGCGGGGACGGCGGCTAACGCCAGGGCGCGCGGTTAGGAGTTGCGGCCGCGGGCGTGGACGGGCCAGATCGCGTCGAAGCCGTCCTCGGACGCGGCCAGCTCGTCCACGAGGTTCACGGCGTTGCAGACGTGGTTCGGGATGACGCGCAGCAGATCCCCGGGAACGGGAACGTGGAGGGACGTGCCCCAGTCGATGGTGGCGTGGTGCTCGGACAGTGCGACGACGCGCGCCAGGGGGTGGCCCGCCACCCTGCCGAAACCGCTGGTCCAGGCGGGCCGGTCCGCCCCGAGGACCTTGCTCCCCGCGTCCACCAGCACGGTGCCCCCGCGCGAGCCGACGACCGTGCACACGGCCGTGAGGGCGACGGCCTCCTCGCCGCACGTCCCGCTCTCGAGCTGCTGCGCGTCGTTGAACACGTAGACGCCCGGGCGCAGCTCGGTCGCGGGCGAGCCCGCGGCGTGGTGCGCGGTCGGCGTCGACCCGCCGCTGAGCACGGGGCACGGCAGGCCCTCGGCGAGCACGGCGTCGCGCGCCGCCGACAGGGCCGCCGACTCGTCGGCCGCGGCCCGCGCGGCGTTCCCGGGTCCGTAGCCATGGCCCGGAAACGTGAAGACGCCCTCCACGGCCAGGCCGGCCCCGGCCGCGGCGGCCGCCACTTCGCCGGCGCGCGCCGGCGTCGTGCCGCTGCGGTGGTGTCCACTGTCCACCTCGACCCGGACGCGCAGCCGGGTGGCGTCCGCGCCCGCGGCGACGGCCATGCGGCGGGCCCCCTCGACGGAGTCCACGCCCAGCCGGAGCTCCGCGACGTCCAGCAGGGCGCGCATGCGCCGGGCCTTCACGTCGTCGAGCCACAGAGGGTAGGCGACGAAGAGATCCGCGAACCCGCCACGGGCGAACACCTCCGCCTCGCCGAGGGTCGCGACCGTGAGGCCGCGCGCGCCGGCCGCGATCTGCAGTCGGGCGATGTCCAGGCTCTTGTGCGTCTTGGCGTGTGGCCTCAGGGCGATCCCGCGGCCCGCGGCGAAGCGCGCCATCCCCTCGACGTTCCGGCGCAGCACGGGCACGCGGACGGACAGGTGCGGGGTGGTCCGGAAGTCGGTCATGGGGGTTCCCTTCGGCGGCGTGGCTCCAGCGTATCCCCGGCCGGCGCGGCTGATGCGGCCGGCGCCGGGGCTGGTGCGGGCGGCGCCGGGGCCGCGCCGGGCCGTGCCGTGGGGCCGGGCGGCGCGGATTTCCCTCCCGCGCCCGCGCCCTGCTAGGGTTTTACTCGCTTCCTTCCCCCGTAGCTCAATTGGCAGAGCATTCGACTGTTAATCGAAGGGTTACTGGTTCGAGTCCAGTCGGGGGAGCTTAGGGCAGAGGGCTCCGCCATCCGGCGGGGCCCTCTGCGCGTTCGCGGGCGCGTCGCCGCTAGTCCATGACCGGCACCGTCCGCGGGCGGACGATCAGCCACAGGGCCGCGATGGCCAGGGCGATGCATCCGGCCATGACCGACGCCATCGGCGTCGCGCTCCCCACGCCGAGCAGCCCGACCACCGGCGAGATGGCGCCGGAGAAGCCGAACGTCGCGGCGCCCAGCAGCGCGGCGGCCGTGCCGGCCCGGGCCCCGTGGCGGTGGAGCGCGAGGGCCTGGATGCACGGGAAGTTGAACCCGGTGGCGCAGATGAACAGCCAGAGCGGGACGGCGGTGCCCCAGAAGCCGAGCCCCAGCTGGTCGTTGACGATGATGGCGGCGGCGAACACCAGTTGCGCGGCCGTCGCGGCGGCGATGATCCACTGCGCGCCGAACCGGCGGACCAGTCGCGCACTGGTCTGCACGCCGGCGACGATGCCCAGCGAATTGACCATGAACAGGAAGCCGTACTGCTGTTCGGTCAGCCCGTAGAGGTCCTGGAAGACGAACGGCGACGCGGAGAGGTAGGAGAAGAGCGCGGAGAAATTGAAGCCGCCCACGAGCAGGAGCCCCACGAAGATGCGGTCGCGCAGCACGGCGGCGTAGCGGGTGAGCACCGACGTGCCGGCCGCCTGGCGCCGCTCGGGCGGGAGGGTCTCCGCCAGCAGGAGGACGCCGGCGACCACCGCCGCCGCGCCGTAGACCGCCAGGATGGCGAACAACCCCTGCCAGTCCATGACCAGCAGCAGCTGGGAACCGATCACGGGCGCGAAGATCGGCGCCATGCCGTTGACCAGCGCCACGTAGCTCATCATCTTCACGAGGCGCAGGCCGGAGAACATGTCGCGCACCATGGCGATGGCCACCACGCTCCCGCCCGCCGCCCCGAAGCCCTGCAGCACGCGGAAAACCATGAGCACGCCAAGCTCGTCCGACATCGATGCGCCGACCGACGCCGCCACGTGCAGCAGCGCCGCGGCGACGAGGGGGACGCGGCGCCCGACGCGGTCGCTCAGCGGCCCGACGACCAGCTGCCCGGCCGCCAGGCCGAAGATCGCGCCGGTCAGCGTGAGCTGCGCGGCGGCCTCGGTGATGTCCAGATCGTCGCGCAGGGCCGGGATGGCCGGGAGATACAGGTCGATGGTGAACGGCCCGAGCGCCGTGAGCATGCCGAGCACGACGACGTACAGCAGCTTGCGACTGCGGGGGAGTTCGGCGGGGCGGGAGTGGGTGCCGGGCACGGTGATCCTCGGGGGATTGGCGGGGGTGCCGGGGCGGCGCCGGCGCGCGAGACCATCCTATGTCCGCGCCGCGCGGAGATGCCCGCGACGTGGCCGGACGCCCGGCGCCCGGGCTGCTCGCCGGGGGAGGAAGGGGGACCCCGTGATGGTAGTTTTGGAGTGGATTGGCCCGCCGCGGGTCGGCACAGGATTGGAGACTCACCATGGCAGGAAGCGCACCCGAACGACGTCGGACGTCACTCGCGGGCCTCGTCAGACTCGGCGCGCGCCTGGTCCCGAAGCAGCTGAACGACGAGCTTCAGCTGGCCATCGCCCAGATGAAGGCGAAGGGCATCCAGGTCGGCGTCGCCGCCGCCATCGTCGTCGTCGCGCTGGTCTTCGCCGCCGCCATGGCCGTATCCCTCCTGGTCGCCGCGATCATGGGACTCGCCGAGGTCATGGAGCCGTGGCTCGCGGCCCTGCTGGTCGCCGCGGTCTTCCTGGTCCTCGCGGGCATCTTCGCGCTGGTCGGCGTCTCCAAGGTCAAGAAGGCGCTGCCGCTGGTTCCCGAGGACGCGCTGCGCGGCATCAGGTACGACCTGGGCATTCTCAAGGAGGGGTCGTCCTTCGATCCCGCGACGCTGGACAAGAAGCCCGAGGAACCCGAAGCCCCGCCGAAGGACGAGCGACCCGCCGAGAAGGCGCCCGAGGTCCCCTACGACGAGCTGCTGCGCCGCTCGCGCCTGCGCCGCGACCACCTCGCCGAGATCCGCGACGACCTGGGCCCGAAGCTCGACGTCAAGACGCGCGCCTCCGAGGCGGCCCACCGGGCCGGTGCGTACGTGGAAGAGCGCGTCTCCGATGTCCCGACCGACGACGCCGCCCGCCTGCTGCGGGAGAAGTGGCAGCCGCTCGCGGTGATGACGGCGTCGCTCGTCGCCCTGGCCGCCTTCGTCCGGCAACTCGCGAAGCGCTAGGCTCCCCGCGGCCCGACCGCCCGACTTCGACATCCAGGGAAGGAACGACGCGTGAGGTTCATCGGCGCCGGCGAACGGGACGACATCGAGTACCGCGTCCTCCGCACCTTCTGGACGGTGCCGAACGTCCTGACGGTCCTGCGTTTCCTGCTGGTGCCCGTCTTCGTCTGGCTGGTCGCCGAGCACGAGTACGCCTGGGCGACGCTGACGCTGGCGGTGCTCGGATCGACCGACTGGGTGGACGGCTACCTGGCCCGGCGCCTGAACCAGATCTCCACCGTGGGCAAGTGGCTGGACCCCGCCGCCGACCGGCTGGCGCTGATCGTCGTCGCCGCGACCTTCGTCGTCGCGGGAATCGCCCCGGCCTGGCTCGTGTACTCGATCGTCATCCCGGACATCGTGCTGATCGTCAACGCGCTCGTCCTCTTTGGCGGCAGCCCGAACCTGCCCGTGAGCAACCTGGGCAAGATCCGCACGGCCCTGCTCCTCGCCGGAACGCCGCTGCTGCTCTTCGGACGCGTCGAGGGACCCCACGGCGCCACCATCACCGCCGTCGCCACCGTCCTCCTGGCCATCGGCTGCATCCTGCACATTGTCGCCGCGGTCGGGTACTTCCTGCAGGCCCGCCGCAAGGCGGCCGCCCTCCGCGCCGGGAAACCATGGTCTGGCTAGCCGTCGGTTGCGCGGTTGTCGCCGCGTTCTTCCTGGCTTTCGGCACCCAGCGCCAGGGCGGAGCCGTGAGGGCGAGCACGGGCGGGCTGGCGGTGACCACCCAGGGGATGCTGCGGCTCCTCCGGAATCCCCGGTGGATGTTCGGCCTGCTGCTGCTGGTCATCGGCATGGCGCTGAACGTATACGCGCTGGCGATCGCGCCGCTGACCGTGGTCCAGCCCATCGGGGCGATCGCGCTGGTCATCACCACCGTCGTGAACTCCCGCGAGCACGGCATCCGCATGAACCGCCCCACGGTCCTCGCGATCGTGGCGTGCATGGCCGGGAGCATCGGGTTCGTGCTGCTCGCCATCAACGTGACGGCGGAGAACCACGGGATCAGCGTCCGCCAGGAGCTCACCACCGTGCTCCTGCTCACCGCGGTCGTCGCCGGTTTCGGCGGGGCCGCGGTCGCGTTCCGGCATCGCCACAACGCCTTCTTCTACATCATCGGCGCGGGCGTCCTCTTCGGTTTCGTCGCCGTGCTCGTGCGCACCATCGCGATCGGCCTGATGAACCCGAACGGCCTCTTCCTGGCCAACGTGGCGTGGTACGTCGTCGCCGCGGTCGCCGCCGCCGGGCTGCTCGGCACGTACTTCGTGCAGAACGCGTATGCCAGCGGGCCGCCGGACCTGGTCATCGCCGGGCTCACCGTGATCGACCCCATCGTGGGCATCGCGGTCGGCATCGTCGTCCTCGACGAGCTGCAACCCGACGTGCACCCCGTCACCGCGATGTCCATGGCCGCGGCGGCCATCGTTGCTATCGTGGGGGTCATCGCGCTCTCGCGACACCACCCGGACGTCCTCCAGCGCCAACAGGAGGCCCGCCGCCGGCAGGGCGTCTGAAACACCCGGCGCGGCCGCCGCGGACCAACCGACCAACGACCGAGGAGTACCCCCACCCGTGACCGGTGACAAGCCACTGAAGATCGTGATCGCCGCGGACACCTATCCGCCGGACGTCAACGGGGCCTCGGTGTTCGGGCACCGGCTGGCGTCGGCCATGGCGAAGCGCGGCCACGAGGTGCACGTGGTCGCCGCGCGCTACGACTCCGGCCCCAGCTACGTCGACCACCAGCCGGAGGCCACCGTGCACCGCCTGCGGTCCCATGCCGCGCCCACCCACCCGACGTACCGGCTCTGCTTCCCCTGGGACGCGCAGCGCGAGATCGGCCGGATCCTCGACGCCGTCCGGCCCGACGTCGTCCACGCCCAGTGCCACTACATGGTGGGCCAGGCGGCCCTGCGCGAGGCGCGGCGGCGGAGCGTGCGCACCGTCGCCACGAACCACTTCATGCCGGAGAACCTCGACCCGTTCCTGCCGTTCCCGCGCTGGTTCAAGCGGATCGTGGCACGGAACTCGTGGCGCGACATGGGCCGGATCATGGGGCGGGCCGACGTGGTGACCACCCCGACGCCGCTGGCCGCGCGCGCCATGAAGCAGCACGCGCGGCTGGACAAGGTGCTGCCGCTGTCCAACGGCATCGACTCCAGCCAGTACGAGCCGGCCCCCGGCGAGCGGGTGGCCAAGGCTGACGTCCCCCTCGTCCTGTTCGTCGGCAGGCTCGCGGTGGAGAAGAACGTCGACGTCCTCATCGACGCGCTGGCGCTGAGCACCACGCGGCCCGCCCCGCACCTCGAGGTCATCGGCGGGGGCGAGCAGCGCGAGAGTCTCGAGCGCCACGCCGCGTCGAAGGGCGTCTCCGAGCGGGTGCGCTTCCGCGGCCACGTGGACGACGCGGAGCTGCGCCGGGCCTATCTGCGCTGCGACGTGTTCTGCCAGCCCGGCACCGCCGAACTCCAGTCGCTCGTGACGCTCGAGGCGCTGTCCGCGTCCAAGCCCGTGGTCCTGGCGGACGCGATGGCGCTGCCGCACCTCGTGGACGACGGCGTCAGCGGTCATCTCTTCCGGCCCGGCGACGCGGCGGAGCTCGCGGCCAAGCTCGACGCGGTGCTCGCCGCGGACGAGCCGACCCGCGCCGCCATGGGCGAGGCGGGGCACCGCAAGGCCGTGTCCCACAGCCAGGACAGGACGATGCGCATCTTCGAGAGCCTGTACCGCGGCGCGTGCGCGGACGATTTCCTGGACAACAGGTAGGTCCCGTCGCCGTCCACTAGGATGGCAGGTGCCGCCGTGCCGCCAGGCACGACGACGGCGGGGCGATAGCTCAGTTGGTTAGAGCAAGGGACTCATAATCCCTGGGTCGTGGGTTCAAGCCCCACTCGCCCTACGAACCCGCGGGCCCCGGACGCGACGTCCGGGGCCCGCGGACGGATATCGGCGGTCATCGAGGGACGGGAGGCGCCGCGTGGAGGAACCGCTACACATCGCGATGTTCGTCGACCAGCACCCCGGCACGCTGGGCGGCATGCAGACGTCGGTCAGGCTCCAGCGCAGCTTCCTGGAGGCGGCCGGCCACGTGGTCACCGTCGTCGCGCCGGCGACACGCGCCCGGCACCACGAGCCGGAATCCACGGTCGAGCTCCCCTCGCTGCCGCTGGGCGGGGAGTACTCGTACTGCCTCCCGGGAAGGCGCAACGACCGGGCGCTCGAAAGCCGCCTGGCCGGTCGGCCCCCGCTCGACATCGTCCACATCCAGGCCGACTTCTGGCTGGCGGCGACGGGCTACCGCCACGCCGCGCGCCACGGTTTGCCGGTCGTGCACACCATGCACAACCGGATGGATGTGGGCCTCGCCGCGACCGTCGCGATCCCGAACACGGTCCAGCGCGCCCTGGGGTTGCTGCAGAAGCGCCTGCTGCGGCTGGACGGCCCGGCGGCGACCGACGCGTGGTCCTACCTGCGCGGCTTCACCCGGGCCGCCGACGCAGTCACGGCGCCGTCGACCCACTTCGCCCGGCTCCTCGAGGAGCGGGGGGTGTTCGCCGCGGTCGACGTCGTCCCGAACGGGCTGGACGACAACGTCGCACGGGACCTGCTGGCCACGCCGCGACCCCGCGGCTCCGGCCGCGTGCGCCTGGTCTGGATCGGGCGCTTCAGCCCAGAGAAGCGGTTGCTGCCGTTCCTCGAGGCGCTGCGCCGTTCCGGCGTCGACGCGGAGGTCCACGTGTTCGGCGACGGGGCCGAGCGGGGCAAGGCCGAGGCCGCGGCCCGCCGCATCGACCGTGCGGAGGTCGTCTTCCGCGGCACCGTCCCGTACCGCGGGATGCTCGAGGAGCTGCGGGCCGCCGACGCCCTGATCCAGACGTCGCAGGGCTTCGAGACCCAGGGCATGACGGTCTTCGAGGCCGCGGCGCTCGGGACCCCGACACTGCTCAGCGACCACCGCATCGCCGTGGACCTGCCGGAGGGCACCTACCGGCTGACGCCCGACGACACCGTCGACGGGTTGGCGGCCGCCCTTCGCGCGGTGGTCGGGGAGATCCGCGGCGGAGCGCCCGCCGTGGCCATGGACGCGGCGTCGCTGCTGCAGAGCCGCCACACGCGCACCATGCTGGACGTCTACGCCCGGACGCTGACCGCGAAGCCCGCCCGCTGACCGGTCGGTCCGCCCGCCAGTCGCCCGGTCACGGCGGCTCGGGCGGCAGGGGCAACAGGACGGAGGGGCGCCGATCGGAGATCGTGTCCAGCGGATCGATGTACACGCCGTCCAGGCGCACGCCCCAGTGCACGCAGCGTCCCGAGCAGTGCCCGCCGGCGCCCACCTCGGCGAACACCCCGCCGTCCGCGACGACCGCACCGCGGGCCAGGGCGGCCACGGCCGGTTCGAAGCTGGACAGCAACCCGCCGCCGTGGTCGATCGTCACCACGGGCCGGTCCACGACGACGCCGGCGAAGGCGATCACCCCGGCGGCCGGCGCGCGCAGGGGATCCCCCCGGGCGGCGCCGAGGTCCACGCCGCGGTGGCCGGCCAGCCACCGCCGCTCGGGCGGATCGAACGGCTCGAGCACGCGCGGCGCGGGCGCCCCGCCGGGGGACCCGCGACCCGTCCCGCCGCCCGCCGGACCGAGCGGCCACCGCCAGCCCCCGGCCGCCCCGGCGGTGTCCGTGGGTGAGTTCCCGGCGGAGGACGCGGGGGAGCGCGTGGGCGGGGCGGGTCCGGGGACCGCCGACCCGTGGGCGAGCACCGCCGCCAGAACCACCGCGCAGGCCGCGCGGCCTCCGTGCGCCGCCGATGCCACCATGACGCCTCCCTCGTTTGCCGTCCGCCCCTTGCCCGCCCTGCCCGTCTGCGCACCACGATTCCGCAGGGGCACGGCAACGGCAACGGGCGGGCGCCGGGTGTGGACAACCCCGGATCGGCGGGGCCTGTGGGGGAGGGCCACCGGGCGGGGCGGGCTCCACCGCTGTAGTACACTGATAACCGCAGTTCTGTGCGTCGATCGTCCCTGTCCGGGTCATGGCGCGCGGGCTGACTTCGCGCATCGCGCATCCACCCTCGGGCCCGTGAACCACGGCGGCCGGGAGTGGACCGCGCCGCCCTCGGTCCGGAAACCGGCTGGGCGTCGTGGGCCGGCCATATCGGCGGCGGGGTGCCAGGGGCGCCGTCCAACGGGGACGGACCGCCGACAACCGAAACAACAGGCAGTGTCCGCGGTCGTGATGAGACCGGCCGCACCTGCCGGAAGGAGTGACGACATGCCAGTCGTTACCATGCGCCAGCTGCTCGACAGCGGCGTTCACTTTGGCCACCAGACCCGCCGCTGGAACCCGAAGATGAAGCGCTTCATCTTCACCGAGCGCAACGGCATCTACATCATCGACCTCCAGCAGTCGCTGTCCTACATCGACCGCGCCTACGAGTTCACCAAGGCCACCGTGGCCCACGGTGGAACCGTGCTGTTCGTCGGCACCAAGAAGCAGGCCCAGGAAGCGATCTCCGAGCAGGCCACCCGCGTGAACCAGCCCTACGTCAACCAGCGTTGGCTCGGCGGCATGCTCACCAACTTCCAGACCGTCGCCAAGCGTGTGCAGCGCATGAAGGAACTCGAAGAGATCAACTTCGACGACGTCGCGGGCTCGGGCCACACCAAGAAGGAACTGCTGCTGCTCCGCCGCGAGCTCACCAAGCTGCAGACCAACCTGGGCGGCATCCGGAACCTGACCAAGACGCCGTCGCTGATCTGGATCGTCGACACCAAGAAGGAGCACCTCGCCGTCGACGAGGCCCAGAAGCTCGGCATCCCCGTGGTGGCCATCCTGGACACCAACTGCGATCCGGACGAGGTCGACTTCCCGATCCCGGGCAACGACGACGCCATCCGCTCCGTCAACCTGCTGACCCGCGTCATCGCCGACGCCGTGGCCGAGGGCCTGATCGCCCGCAACAACAAGGCAGCCGGGAACGCCGACGCCGCGGCCGAGCCGCTGGCCGAGTGGGAGCGCGAGCTGCTCGAGGGCACCACCGAGGAAGCCAAGACGGAAGAGGCTCCGGCCGCGGAGGCCAAGGCCGATGAGGCTCCGGCCGAGACGGCCACCGAGGCTCCGGCCGAGTCCGCCGCCACCGAGGCTCCGGCCGAGACGGCCACCGAGGCTCCGGCCGAGGACGCCAAGTAACCAACCGAGCTATTCCGGGCCGGCGGGCCCCCACGGCCCGCCGGCCCGGGTCGACCCCGCGCGTCCCGTCCGGGACGCGGGGGTCTTCCCAACCACGAACCACTACGAATGGGGTTGCACATGGCGAACTACACCGCCGCTGACATCAAGGCCCTTCGCGAGCGCACCGGCGCTGGCATGATGGACGTCAAGAAGGCACTCGACGAGGCCAACGGCGACGCCGAGAAGGCCATCGAAATCATCCGCATCAAGGGCCTCAAGGGCGCCACGAAGCGCGAGGGCCGCTCGACGGCCGAGGGCCTCGTGGCCGCCAAGATCGTCGACGGCAACGTCGGCGTCATGGTCGAGGTCAACTGCGAGACCGACTTCGTCGCCAAGAGCGACAAGTTCATCGCGCTGGCCAACAAGGTCCTCGAGGTCGCCGTGGCCTCCGCCGCCGCCGACCCGGAGAGCCTGCTCGCCGCGGACGTCGAGGGCAAGAGCCTGGCCGACTACGTGACCGAAGAGGGCGCCGTCCTGGGGGAGAAGGTCGTCGTTCGCCGGCTGGCACGCCTCGAGGGCGCCACCGTCGACGCGTACCTGCACAAGACGTCCAAGGACCTCCCGGCGCAGGTCGGCGTCCTCATGGCCGTCGACGGAACGGGCGAGGCGGCGCAGACGGTCGCCCACGACGTCGCCGTGCACACCGCCGCGATGGCCCCGACCTACCTCTCCCGCGAGGAGGTCCCGACCGAGACCGTCGAGAACGAGCGCCGCATCGCCGACGAGACGGCCCGCGCCGAGGGCAAGCCCGAGGCCGCGCTGACGAAGATCGTCGAGGGACGCCTGACCGGCTTCTTCAAGGAGATCGTCCTCACCGACCAGTCCTTCGCGAAGGACGCCAAGAAGTCCGTCGGCAAGGTCCTCGACGAGGCCGGAGTGAAGGCTACCGCCTTCGCCCGTTTCCGCGTAGGCTCCTAGCAGCAGACGACGGCGGCCGGATTCCGCCCGCCGACAGCGGCAGAGGGGGCGGCCACCATCAGGTGGCCGCCCCTTTTTCCTGCCACGACCATCCCACCAGCACCAGAAGCAGCGCACCACGGCGGACCCTGGTCCGCGACAGGAGGCACCATGGAAGCCACTCAAGAGACCGTCGATTTCCCGGCCGCGCAGGAGCCGGCCCCGCGCCGCCGCGTCCTGCTCAAGCTCTCCGGCGAGGTGTTCGGCGGGGGCAAGCTCGGGGTCGATCCGGTGACCGTGCGCGGCGTGGCGGAGCAGATCGCGAAGACGGTCGGCGTGGTCGAGACCGCGATCGTCGTGGGCGGCGGGAACTTCTTCCGCGGCGCCGAGCTCTCCCAGTCGGGAATGGACCGTTCGCGCGCCGACTACATGGGCATGCTCGGCACCGTGATGAACTGCCTGGCCCTGCAGGACTTCCTGGAGCAGGCCGGCGTCGAGACCCGGGTCCAGTCCGCCATCAGCATGGCTCAGGTCGCCGAGGCCTACATCCCGCGCCGCGCCATCCGCCACCTCGAGAAGGACCGCGTGGTGATCTTCGGGGCCGGGGCCGGGCTGCCGTACTTCTCCACCGACACCGTCGCCGCGCAGCGCGCGCTCGAGGTGCGCGCCGACGTCGTCCTCATGGCCAAGAGCGGCGTGGACGGCGTGTACACCGCCGACCCGAAGAAGGATCCGGACGCGGTCAAGCTGGACCGCCTCACGTACGACGAGGCCCTCATCAAGGACATTCGCGTGATGGACCAGACCGCGATGACCATGTGCAAGGACAACGGCCTGGACATGGTGGTCTTCGGCATGGAGGGCGAGGGCAACGTGACCCGCGCGATCCTCGGCGAGCGGATGGGGACCGTCGTCACCGTCTAGTGACGGTGGCATAGGATGTTTGGAGAGTCCGAAACCACCCGGGGCGGCGTGCCGGTCCCCGGATCCCAAAGGAGCAACCAGTGATTGACGAAACCCTGCAGGACGCCGCCGAGAAGATGGAGCGGTCCCTCGAGGCCGCCAAGGAGGACTTCGCGACGATCCGCACCGGACGCGCCAACCCGGGCCTGTACTCCAAGGTGATGGTGGACTACTACGGTTCCGCGACCCCGCTGCAGCAGCTGGCCTCGTTCGCGGTGCCCGACGCGCGCACCATCCTCATCACCCCCTACGACGTCTCCGCGCTGCGCGAGATCGAGAAGGCCCTGAGCGACTCCGAGGTCGGCGCGAACCCGTCCAACGACGGCAAGATGATCCGCGTGACCATCCCCGAGCTGACGCAGGAGCGCCGCAAGGAGTACGTGAAGATCGTGCGCGGCAAGGGCGAGGACGCCAAGGTCGCCATCCGCAACCACCGGCGCAAGGCCAAGGACCTGCTGGACCGGCTGGTCAAGGACGGCGACGTCGGCGAGGACGACGGCGCGCGCGGCGAAAAGGAGCTCGACTCGCTGACCAAGAAGCACGTCGACGCGATCGACGACCTGCTCAAGCGCAAGGAAGCGGAGCTGCTGGAAGTCTGATGACGGAATCCACGCAGCCGGACGGCGGGTCCCCTGCCCGTTCCCTGCGGCAGGGGGCGCCCAAGGCCTCGCGGGCCGGGCGCAACCTGCCGGCGGCGATCGCCGTGGGCCTCATCCTGCTTTCCGCGGTCCTGCTGGGACTGCTGCTGATGCCGGTGGCCTTCGTGGCCATCGTGACGGCGTTCGGCGTCGTGGGTTGCTGGGAGGTCGGACGCGCGCTCGGCTCCACCGACATCGACGTGCCCCTGGTGCCCCTCCTCGCGGGCGCCGTCGCCATGCCGTTCTCCGCCTACTACGGCGGGAGCGAGGCGCTCGGGTTCGCCCTCGCCGGCACCGTCCTGCTGATCCTGCTCTGGCGGGTGATCGAGGGCGCGGCCGGGGCGCTGCGTTCCGTGATGGCCTCGACGTTCGTGGTCCTGTGGGTCCCGTTGCTGCTGAGCTTCGCGATCCTCATGTTCAAGGAGGTGGACGGCGCCTTCAAGGTGGCCACCGTGCTGCTGCTCGTCGTGGCCAACGACACGTTCGGGTACCTGGTCGGCGCCTTCTTCGGCAAGCACCCGATGGCCCCCAAGATCAGCCCGAAGAAGTCGTGGGAGGGGTTCGCCGGGTCCGTCGCGGGCGCGACCGTCGTCGGCGTCCTCGCCACCGTCTTCCTGCTCCAGCAGCCCTGGTGGGTCGGGATCCCGCTGGCCATGGCCACGGTGGCGGCCGCGACCGTCGGGGACCTCTCCGAGTCCATGGTCAAGCGCGAGCTGGGCATCAAGGACATGAGCAACCTCCTGCCGGGGCACGGCGGCATGATGGACCGCCTGGATTCCGTGGTCTTCGCCGTGCCCGTGGCGTACGTCCTGTCCGTCCTGCTGCTGCCCGGCGCGCGCTGACGGCTTTCGCGGCCCGGCTCTGGGTAGGATGATCGCAGCGGACGCTCCGGCGGCCGCTGCGATCAAGCTTTCACTAGGTGCAACGCGAAGCCGAGGACAAATCCGTGAGCCAGGACAACGCCCAGAAGACCCAGACGCCCTTCGAGCGCGTCTCGCCTCAGGAGTTCGGGTACAACACCAAACAGGTCGACCAGTTCCTGGCGCGGGCCCGCGCGACCTTCAACGGCACCGGGGACGACGCCGCCGCGGTCACCAGCCACCTCGTGCGCCGCACCGCCTTCGAGCCGCAGAAGGGCGGGTACGACGCGCGCGAGGTGGACACCGCCCTGGACCGGCTGGAGGACGTCTTCGCCCAGCGCGAGCGGGACGCGCTGATCGAGGCCGAGGGCGAGGACGCGTGGCTGCAGCAGATCGGCCGGCTTTCCGCCATCCTGCGCGGCCGGCTGCACCGCGCCCCGGGCGAGCGCTTCCGCCGGCCCACGCGGCGCGGTGTGCCCAGCTACAACGTGGAGGACGTCGACGAGCTGTGCGACGAGCTGATCGACTACTTCGAGCACGACACGCCGCTGAGCGTCGACGCGGTGCGCCGGGTGATGTTCCGGGAGGCCAAGGGGCAGGAAGGCTACGAAGAGAGCCAGGTCGATGCGTTCCTGGACCGCGTCGTCGAGCTCATGGCCTCGATCGACTGACCTGCGTCAGTCCCCGAGGGGCACCCGGGCCTCCGGGGCGTGGAGCCGCGCCATGACGGCGTCGACCCGCCGTGTGTTCACGCCGCCGGGGAGGCGGGACACCAGCACGGTGACCAAGAAGGCCAGCGGGACCGTCCACGCCGCCGGCTGGGAGAGCAGCTCGTAGGGCAGCCCCGCCGAGGAGGGCACCAGCCCGGCCGCGACCAGCGCCGATCCGCAGCTGGCGGCGCCGGCCAGCATTCCGGCGACCGCGCCGCGCGCGGTCAGCCCGCGCCACCAGATCCCGAGCAGCAGCAGCGGGCAGATGGTCGAGGCCGTGAACGCGAACACCGAGCCGATGGCGCCGGCCAGCGCGAACGTGCTTGTCCCCAGCGCCAGCAGCAGCGGGATGACGCAGGCGATCACGGTGGAGATCCGGAACCCGCGCACCGTGCCCCGGAAGAGGCCCTGGCTGATGACGCCGGCCAGCGAGACGACCAGCCCGGACGTCGTCGAAAGGAAAGCCGCGAAGGCGCCCCCGATCACCAGGGCCGAGAGGACGTCCCCGGCGGTCCCCCCGACAACGCGCCCCGGCAGCAGGAGCACCGTGGCGTCGGCGTTGCCCGAGGCGGCCAGCTCCGGCGTGTAGGCGCGGCCGAGGATCCCGAGCATCGTCGGGAAGAGGTAGAACAGCGACAGCAGGCCCAGCACGATCGCCGTGGTGCGCCGGGCCGAGGGCCCGTCGGGGTTGGTGTAGAAGCGGACCAGCACGTGCGGCAGGCCCAGCGTGCCGAAGAGCAGGGCGACGATCAGCGAGATGTTGCGGTAGATGCCGGCGTCCCCGGGCGACGGCGGCCGGTCGAACACCTGCCCGCCCGCCGTCGCGGATTCTCCGGCAAGGCCCAGGTGCAGGACCAGGAAGACGGCGGGCACCGCGAGGGCCACCAGCTTGAGCCAGTACTGGAAGGCCTGCACGAAGGTGATGGAGCGCATGCCGCCGGCGAGGACCGTGACGCACACGACGCCCATGACCAGCAGGGCGCCCATCCAGCCCGGCAGGGCCGTGGTGATGCCCAGGGTCAGGGCCGCGCCGTGGAGCTGCGGGACGATGTAGAGCCACCCCACGACGACGACCAGGGCCGACGTCACGAGCCGGGCCGCCCGCCCGCCGAGGCGGATCTGCGCGAAGTCGGGCAGCGTGTAGGCCCCGGAGCGGCGCAGGGGGGCCGCGACGAAGAGGAGGAGCATCAGGTAGCCGGCCGTGTAGCCGATCGGGAACCACAGCGCGTCCTGGCCGCTGACGACGATGAGCCCGGCGACGCCGAGGAAGCTCGCCGCGGAGAGGTACTCGCCGCCGATCGCCGACGCGTTCCACCACGGCTTCACCGTGCGGGAGGCGACGTAGAAGTCACCCGTGGTGCGGGAGATCCGCAGCCCGTGGAAGGCGATGAGCACGGTGGCGGCCGTGACGACCGCAACGGCGAGCAGGGCGATGGGCTGGTTCACGGCCGGGCGATGTCCCGGTAGCGGTCCTCGTTGCGCGCCGCGGCGCGGTTGAAGAGGAAGGCGCCGAGCAGGATGATCGGGTAGACGCCCAGCGCGAGGATGAGCCACGGCAGCGGGACGGTCGCGAGGCGGGTCTCGTGGATCTGCGGCCAGGTACCCACCAGCACGGCCAGGCCGACCAGCAGGACGAGGAATCCGATGGCGACCGTGAGGGCCAGGCGCAGCTGCGAGCGGATCAGGGACCGGACGTAGACGTCGCCCACCGGATCCGCCGCGCCGCGCCGCGCCGGGCGCAGGGCGGAGCCGGCGGGGGCCGTGACCCGGACCCGGCGCGGGCCCGGGGCGTCCCCGCTCACAGCGGGCGGACGCGCTTGGCGGCCAGCCGCTCGCGCAGGTGGGGGAGCGCCCGCCGGCTGACCGGGAGCTCGGTGCCCCCGACCATCACGGCGGCCCGGCCGGTCTGGAGCTTCACCTGGTCGATCCGGTCCATGGCCACGAGGTAGCTGCGGTGGATGCGGATGTAGCCGGCAGCGGCCCACTGCTGCTCCAGGTCGTTCAGCGGCACCCGGATCAGGTAGCTGGAGTCCTGCGTATGCAGCCTGGCGTAGTCGCCCTGCGCCTGGATGTAGCGGATCTCGTCGCGGCGGATCATCTTGGTGATGCCGCCCTGGTCCACGGTGACGACCTCCGGGGCCGCCGCGTCGTCCTCCATGAGCTCGCAGACGCGGCGCACGGACTCGGCGAGCCGCTCGGCGCGGATCGGCTTGAGCACGTAGTCGACGGCGGCCAGCTCGAACGCCTCGAGCGCCTGGGCCTCGTCGGCGGTCACGAAGACGACGGCGGGCGGGCGGGCGAAGCGGGAGATGACCCGGGCGATGTCCAGGCCGGAGAGCGCCGGCATGTGGATGTCCAGGAACAGGGCGTCGACCGGGAACTCCTCGAGCGCCTTGAGCGCCTCGGCGCCCGACGTGGCGCGGTGGATCTCCCCGACGCGCGGATCACGGGACAGCAAGTACGCCAGTTCCGCCACGGCGGGCAGTTCGTCGTCGGCGACGACCACGTTGATCATGGAACCAGTGTAGGGGCGCGGACGCGGGCGCCGGGAAGCTACGTCCCGGCCGACTGGCGGCGCGTGTCCGGGGGTCCGGCGTCGTGCCCGGGCTGGAACTTGGGCACGCGCATCGTGATGAGCGTCCCGGCCCCCGGGGCGGTGTCGATCACCAGCCCGTGGGCGTCGCCGTACACCTGGCGCAGGCGAACGTCCACGTTGCGCAGCCCCACGTGGATGCCCTCGGTGGTGCCGGCGAGCACGGAGCGCAGGGCGTCGGGGTCGATGCCGACGCCGTCGTCCTCGACCGTGATCTCCGCGTATTCGCCGCTGTCGCGCGCGGTGAGCGTGATCACGCCCCCTCCCGCCTTGCCCTCGAGGCCGTGGCGGACGGCGTTCTCGACCAGCGGCTGCAGCGAGAGGAACGGGATGATGGTGCTCAGCACCTCGGGGGCGATCGCAAGCGAGACGCGGATCCGGTCCCCGAAGCGCGCCTTCTCCAACAGCAGGTACCGGTCGATCGCCTGCAGCTCCTCGGCGAGCGTCGTGAAGTCGCCGTGGCGCCGGAACGAGTAGCGGGTGAAGTCGGCGAACTCCACGACCAGCTGCCGCGCCCGCTGGGGGTCCGTGATGATGAACGACGCGATGGCGTTGAGGCTGTTGTAGATGAAGTGCGGGCTGATCTGCGCGCGCAGGGCCCGGACCTCGGCCTCCATCAGCAGCGCCCGGGACTCGTCCAGCTCCGCCAGGCCGACCTGCGCGGCGACCCAACCGGCGACCTCCGTCGTCGCCCGCACCAGCCGCGCCTCGGCGCGCCGGGTGGACGCGACGACGGCGCCCGCCGTGCGGTCGCGCACCACGATCGGGGCGACCACGATGTCCAGCCCCCCGCGGTGGATGACCTGTGTCCGGCCCCCCGTCATCGCGTCCGCGGCGAGCTCCAGGAGCGGCAGCTGCGGGACGTCGCCATCCTCGGCCAGCACCTCGACGGTGTCCGTGATCGCCAGCCCGTCGCAGGCCAGCAGCCCCCGGAGGTGCCGGCTGGCCTTGGCCGCCCCCTCGCGGGTCAGGCCGCTGGCCAGGTGCGGGGCGGCGAGCGAGACGGTGTGGAGGGTCTCGTAGGTCGCCCGGTCCGCGTCCGTGCCGAGGTCGCGCGAGGTGCGGAACACGCGGTAGCCCACGAACGACACGACGGCCACGGCCACCAGCACGACGGCGGAGATCAGGGTGGTCTGCAGGGCGGCCGAGAGCATGGCACCAGCGTAGACCGGGGCGCCGTTCGGCGGCGACGCCGACCGTTCGGCGCAGGGTCGGCGCCGCTCGGCACAGCGCCCCTGTGATCCGCTTCACTGCGTCACATCGAGGGCGCAAGGTGATGTTAGTCACTATCGCCGCCGCGCAACGGCGCGCAGTGTCGTCAAAGGAGGAAGCATGGCCACCACGCCCAGCCCGGACCCCAGTCCGATCGAGGACTTCACCGAGGTCCAGAACAGCCCGGAGTTCAAAGAACTCAAACGCACGCACCGCAGTTTCGTGTTCCCCATGACCGTGTTCTTCCTGCTCTGGTACTTCGCCTATGTGCTGGCGGCCGCGTACCTGCCGGAGTTCATGTCCATCAAGGTGATGGGCAACATCAACGTCGGTCTCGTCCTGGGCCTGCTCCAGTTCGTCTCGACGTTCGTCATCACGGCGCTCTACGTCAGCTTCGCCAACCGCAAACTCGACCCGAAGGCCACCGCGATCCGCCACGAGATCGAGGGCCACCCGACCACCCAGGAGGCCTCCCAGTGAACGCCCCGATCCTTCAGGCGGCGGCCGCCGAGACCACCACGGTCGGCAACCCGCTCGTCAACATCCTCATCTTCGGGCTGTTCGTCGCCGTCACCCTCGTGGTGGTGTTGCGCGCCAGCAAGAACAACAAGACCGCGGCCGACTACTACGCCGGCGGCCGCTCCTTCACGGGCGGTCAGAACGGTACGGCCATCGCGGGCGACTACCTCTCCGCGGCGTCGTTCCTCGGCATCGTCGGCGCCATCGCGATCAACGGCTACGACGGCTTCCTCTACTCCATCGGCTTCCTGGTCGCATGGCTCGTCGCCCTGCTGCTCGTCGCCGAACTGCTGCGCAACACCGGCAAGTTCACCATGGCCGACGTGCTCTCCTTCCGCCTGAAGCAGCGCCCCGTGCGCATCGCCGCGGCCATCAGCACGCTCGCCGTGTGCCTGTTCTACCTCCTGGCGCAGATGGCCGGGGCGGGCGGGCTCGTCTCCCTGCTGCTGGGCATCGACGACAGGATCGGCCAGTCGGTCGTCATCACCGTCGTCGGCGCGCTGATGATCATGTACGTGCTGATCGGCGGCATGAAGGGCACCACGTGGGTGCAGATCATCAAGGCCGGGCTGCTGATCACGGGCGCAGGCATCATGACCATCTGGGTCCTGGCCCTCTACGGCTTCAACCTCTCCGCGCTGCTCGGCGACGCCGTCGCCACCGCCGGCACCGACGCCATCCTGAACCCGGGCCTGCAGTACGGGCTGAACCCGACCACGCAGCTCGACTTCCTGTCCCTCGGCCTGGCGCTGGTCCTCGGCACCGCGGGCCTGCCGCACGTGCTGATGCGCTTCTACACCGTCCCGACGGCGAAGGAGGCCCGCCGTTCCGTGGTCTGGGCCATCTGGCTCATCGGCGGCTTCTACCTCTTCACCCTGGTGCTCGGCTACGGCGCCGGCGCGCTGATCGGCGCCGACCGGATCCAGGCGGCCCCGGGCGGGGTGAACTCCGCGGCCCCGCTGCTGGCGTTCGAACTGGGCGGATCCCTGCTGCTCGGCGTGATCTCCGCGGTCGCGTTCGCCACGATCCTCGCGGTCGTGGCCGGGCTGACCATCACCGCCGCGGCGTCGTTCGCCCACGACATCTACGCGAACG
This sequence comes from Arthrobacter halodurans, assembly GCF_041877255.1. Classification (NCBI taxonomy): domain Bacteria; kingdom Bacillati; phylum Actinomycetota; class Actinomycetes; order Micrococcales; family Micrococcaceae; genus Arthrobacter; species Arthrobacter halodurans. Next base: position 116,119 of record NZ_JBHDLJ010000008.1, on the reverse strand, counting down.
TGATCGCCAAGGGCCGCACCACCCCGGAGCAGGAGGTCAAGGTCGCCCGGCGCACCGTCGTCATCATCGGCATCCTGGCCATCCTCGGCGGCATCGGGGCGCAGGGCCAGAACGTGGCCTTCCTCGTCGCGCTGGCCTTCGCGGTGGCGGCCTCGGCCAACCTGCCGACGATCATCTACTCGCTCTACTGGAAGCGGTTCAGCACCCAGGGCGCCGTGTGGTCGATGTACGGCGGACTCGGTTCGGCCCTGCTGCTGATCGTGTTCTCGCCGGTGATGTCCGGCAACGAGACGGCGATGATCCCCGCCGCCGACTTCGCCATCTTCCCGCTGAAGAACCCGGGCCTGGTCTCCATCCCGCTGGCGTTCTTCCTCGGGTGGCTCGGCACGGTCGTCTCCAAGCGGGTGGAGGATCCCATCAAGCAGGCCGAGATGGAGGTCCGCTCCCTCACCGGCGTCGGCGCCGAAAAGGCCGTGGAGCACTAGCCCCTCCGGTTTCCACGACGACACGACAGGAAGGACCCCCGCGGAATCCGCGGGGGTCCTTCCTATGGTCGGCCGGGGGCCGGCGCGGCTTCGCCGGTGGCCAGCAGGGGCCGCATGCGGTGGGGGATCAGCTCCGCCATGGCCAGGGACGTGTCCGCCCGCTCGACGCCGTCGATGCCCAGGATCGTCCCGTTGACGCGGAAGAGGTCCTCGGCCCCGCTGGCCACGACGCGCGCCAGAATATCGGCGCTGCCGGTCAGGCCGTGCGCCTCGACGACCTCGGGGATGGCGGCGAGCGCCTCGACGATCGGGCCGAGCAGGCGCTGCTGGACGTGGATGTGGACGAAGCTGGTGAGCGGGTAGCCCAGCGCGGCGGGGTTCACCCGCCGTTCGAAGGGCAGAAACGCGCCCCGGTTCTCCAGCCGCGTCAGCCGGGCCTGCACGGTGTTGCGGGAGAGGGCCAGCCGCTGGGACAGGCCCACCACGGTGGCCTTCGGGTCCTGCGACAGGGCGTCCAGCAGGCGAAGGTCGATGTCATCCATGGGGTGCATAGTGCGCAACGCTAGCATGGTAGCGTCCGGCCGGATATGGCATCATGCTCACTTTTCCGCGCATCGGTTGTGCGTCCTGATGGTTGTGAGTATCGTCACAGCAAGCCGTGGCGACGACGCCCCGGCCAGCTGTCCGGGGCCCCGACCACACGTCACGCCGGCACCGGGCGACCGAGACCCGAAGGGTTCACCAGTGTCCCTGAACGACGCACAGCCCGCCGCCGGCGGGCCGGATGAGGAGCTCATCCAGCTGATTTCGCCCACCGGCGAGCGAACGCCGCACCCCGAGTACGACCGCTGGGTCGAGGACGTCGACGACGACGCCCTGGCCGCCCTGTACACGGACATGGTCGCCATCCGCAGGATCGACAACGAGGCCACGGCGCTCCAGCGCCAGGGCGAGCTGGCCCTGTGGCCGCCGCTGTTGGGGCAGGAGGCCGCGCAGATCGGCTCGGGCCGCGCCCTGCGGCGGGACGACTTCGTCTTCGCGTCCTACCGGGAAAACGGCGTGGCCTACTGCCGCGGGGTGGACTTCTCCGACATCCTGCGCGTGTGGCGCGGCAACGCCTCCAGCGGGTGGGACCCGTTCGAGCTGAACATGGCCACCCCGCAGATCATCATCGGCGCGCAGACGCTGCACGCCGCGGGCTACGCAATGGGCATCAAGTTCGACGGCGGCGACCAGGCGGCCATCACGTACTTCGGCGACGGGGCCACCAGCCAGGGCGACGTCAACGAGGCCCTCGTGTTCGCCGCCAGCTACCAGGCCCCCGTCGTCTTCTTCTGCCAGAACAACCAGTGGGCGATCTCCGAGCCGGTCCGGCTGCAGACGCACACGCGGATCGTCGACCGCGCCGCGGGCTTCGGGATCCCCGGCATCCGGGTCGACGGCAACGACGTCCTCGCGTGCCTCGCGGCCACCCGGGTGGCCCTGGACCGTGCGCGGACGGGCAACGGCCCGACCTTCATCGAGGCCGTCACCTACCGCATGGGTCCGCACACGACCGCGGACGACCCGACCCGCTACCGCGACGCCAACGAGCTGGAGGCGTGGAAGGCCCGGGACCCGATCGCCCGGCTCGAGGCGCACCTGACCGCGCGCGGGATGGATCCCGCGCGGCTCGCCGAGGACGCCGGCCGGCGAGCGGACGAGGTCGCCGCGCAGCTGCGCAAGGGCGTCATCGACATGGAGGAGCCCGAGACCATGGAGGTCTTCGAGCACGTCTACGCCGCACCCCACTCCTGGCTGGACCGCCAGCGGGAGCAGTACGGCCTCTACCTGAACCAGTTCACCGCGGACGCGGCGTCGGAAGGAGGCGCGCGATGACTTCCCTCACCTTCGGCAGGGCCATCACCGCAGGCCTGCGCAAGTCCATGGAACACGATCCGAAGGTCGTCCTGATGGGGGAGGACATCGGCAAGCTCGGCGGCGTCTTCCGCATCACCGACGGCCTGCAGAAGGACTTCGGCGAGCACCGGGTGATCGACACCCCGCTGGCGGAGTCCGGCATCATGGGGACCGCGATCGGCATGGCCTACCGCGGCTACCGTCCGGTCGTGGAGATCCAGTTCGACGGCTTCGTGTACCCCGCGTTCGACCAGATCGTCAGCCAGGTCGCGAAGCTGCACTACCGCACCAAGGGCCGGGTGCGGATGCCGCTGACCATCCGCATCCCGTTCGGGGGAGGCATCGGCTCGCCGGAGCACCACTCGGAGTCCCCGGAGGCCTACTTCGCGCACACCGCGGGCCTGCGCGTGGTCAGCCCCTCCCACCCGCAGGACGCGTTCACGATGATCCAGCAGGCGATCGCCAGCGACGATCCCGTGGTCTACTTCGAGCCGAAGCGCCGCTACCACGAGAAGGCCGACGTCGACCTCGGCGCGGGGGTCTCCGCGCTGTCCATGGGCTCGGCACGGGTGGCCGCGCCGGGATCGGACGTCACGCTCGTCGCCTACGGCCCGCTCGTCAAGACGGCCCTGGACGCGGCCGTCGCCGCGTCGGACGAGGGGATCTCCGTGGAGGTCGTGGACCTGCGCTCCCTCTCGCCCGTGGACTACGCGACGCTGGAGGCCTCCGTGCGCAAGACCGGGCGCCTGGTGATCGCGCACGAGGCCGGCCAGAACGGCGGCCTCGGCGCGGAGCTCGCGACGAGCGTGACGGAGCGCTGCTTCCACCATCTGGAGCACGCGCCCGTGCGCGTCACCGGGTTCGACATCCCCTACCCGGCGTCGAAGCTGGAGTTCCACCACCTGCCCGATCTGGACCGGATCCTCGACGGCGTGGACCGCGCCCTCGGCCGGCCCAACTCCCTGACTTCCCTGGAAGGCTAGATGAGCGCCGTGTTGAAGGTATTCAAGCTCCCCGACCTCGGCGAGGGCCTGACCGAGTCCGAGATCGTCGCGTGGAAGGTCGCCGTCGGCGACACGGTCGCGCTGAACCAGGTGATCGCCGAGGTCGAGACCGCCAAGGCGGTCGTCGAGCTGCCGTCCCCGTACGCGGGCACGATCGCCGCGCTGCACGAGGGGCCGGGAACCGTGGTCGAGGTCGGCAAGCCGATCGTCTCCTTCGAGGTCCCGGACGACGGCGGCCCGCGGGACGGCGGGGGCGGCGCGCCGCCCGCGGCGCGGGACGAGGCCCGCCGCGAGCCCAACCTCGTGGGCTACGGGGCCGCCGTCGAGAAGTCCGGCCGGCCCGCGCGGCGGCGGCGCGGGGGCCAGGCCGACGCCGCGGTGCCGGCCCCGGTGCCGGCCGCGGTGGTCCCGGCAACCCCGGCCGCGTCGGTGTCCCCGTCGGCTTCCGGGGTCTCCGCAGACGCCGAGCGGCCGCGCTCGACGCCGCCGGTCCGCAAACTCGCCCGCGACCTCGGCGTCGACCTCCTCGACGTCGTGGGGACCGGGCCCTCCGGGCTGATCGGCCGCGCGGACGTGCACGCGGCCGCGGCCGCCGCCGCGGCGCCGGGGTCCCCGGCACCCGCGCCGTCGGCACCCGAGACGTCGGCCCCCGGGCCGACGGCCGCGCGGACGCTGGGCGGCGCGCCGCGCGTGGTCCGCACGCCCATCCGCGGCGTCCGCAAGCACACGGCGGCCGCAATGGTCGCGAGCGCGTTCACCGCGCCGCACGCCACCGAGTTCCTGACCATCGACGTCACGCCGACCATGGAGCTCCTCGCGCGGCTGCGGGCGCACCGGGCGTTCGCCGGCATCAAGCTGACGCCCCTGACGATCGTGGCGAAGGCGGTCTGCGTGGCCCTGGAGCGCACCCCCGCGCTGAACTCCCGGTGGGACGAGGCCGCGGGCGAGATCGCGCAGCTGAACTACGTCAACCTGGGCATCGCGGCCGCCACGCCGCGCGGTCTGACGGTGCCGAACATCAAGGACGCGCAGTCGCTGGACCTCGCGGGCCTCGGGCGGGCGCTGGCCGGCCTCGCGGAGACGGCGCGCGCGGGCCGGACGACCCCGGCCGACCTCGCCGGGGGGACGATCTCGATCACCAACATCGGCGTGTTCGGGATCGACGCCGGGACGCCGATCCTCAACCCGGGCGAGGCGGCGATCCTCGCCGTCGGGCAGGTGCGCCGGATGCCGTGGGAGTACCGCGACGAGGTCGCGCTGCGCCAGGTGATGACGCTCAGCCTGTCCTTCGACCACCGGCTGGTCGACGGCGAGCAGGGCTCGCGCTTCCTGGCCGACGTGGGGACGATCCTCGCGGACCCGGGGATGCTCCTGGCGATGGTGTAGCGGGCGGGGCGCGCGCCCCTGGCGCGCCCGCCCCGCCGTTCCGCCCTGGTGCTAGGCGAGCTCCATGATGTATTCCTTGACCACGGCGGCGCGGGCGTTGGCGAAGCCCTCGGCCTCGCCGACGACGTTGAAGCCGCGGCGCTCCAGGACCTTCTGCGAGCCGATGTTGTCCGTGACCACGCGGGCCCGGATCGGCCGCTGCGTGATCTCGCGCAGGAACGCGTCGACGGCCGAGGTGGTGATGCCCTGGCCCCAGTACGCCTTATCGGTCCAGAAGCTGATCTCCGGGAAGCCCTCGTTGGGGTAGACGAGCACGGAGCCGACGACCTTGCCCTCGTGCTCGATCGTGCGCACCGTGATGTCCGGGTCGCGCAGGATCAGGCCCCAGTGGTGGTCGAACACGCCGCGGTCCGCCGGGTTCTTGGCGGTGAAGGCGGCCATCAGGTTGGCCTCCGGATCCTGCTGGTGCTCGAAGAACCTATCCAGGTCCGCCGACTCGACGGGGCGTAGCTCCACGGTCAATACCTCTCTCGTCACGACACTGTTCCTGTCCACTAGCCTACCGGGGCGGACAGGGCCGCCACGGCCATCCGCACGAGCCGCTCGCGGCGCGCGGCCGGGTCGGCGTCCGCCCGGTGGGTGGAGTGCGGGGTGGAGTTCAGCAGGCCGAAGACGGCCTGCGCGCGGAACCGAGCGGCGGCCCGGTCCTCGCCGGGGTGCAGGCCACGGAGCTGGTCCGCCCACACGTCGATGTACGCGCGCTGCAGCCGCCTCACCTCCGCCGCGTCACCGGGGGACAGGCTGTCCATGTCGCGGTCCTGGATGCGGATGACGTCGGGGTGGGACAGCGCGAAGTCCGCGTGGAAGTCCACGAGGCGCGCCAGCACCGTCCCGGGGGTCCCGCCGTCCGCCGCCACCGCGCGGCCGCCCTCGAGCAGGTCGCGGCTCACGCCGACGAGGAGCGCGCCGAGCACGGCCGCCTTCCCGGCGAAGTGGCGGTACACGGCGGGGCCGCTGATGCCCGAGGCGGCGCCGAGGTCCTCGATCGAGACTCCGTTGTACCCGTGCTGGGCGAAGAGGCGGGCCGCCTCGGCGAGCAGGCTGGACCGGCGGCTGGCCTTGGCCAGGCTGCGGCCGGTCGCGGTGTCGGGGCCGGTCATGGCATTCCTTCCGTCGCGCGGGTGCCGCGGGTCACATTTTCGGCTGGACAATTCAGTTAATGGACACTAACGTCATTTCAGTTAGTCAATGCTAACCGAATGCCACGTGCGTCATCCTACGCCCGCCGCGCTCGGGACGGCGCCCCAGCTAGAGGAAGACGTCAATGGAGACCTTGGTTTCGCGGGTCGATGCCGCGGCGGGCACGTTCCGGGCCAACGAGGGCGCCCAGCGCGAACTCGTCGGGCGGCTGCGCGAGCGCCTGGCCGCCGCCGCCCTCGGCGGCCCGGAGGCGTCCCGCGAGCGGCACGTCGCGCGGGGAAAGCTGCTCCCGCGCGAGCGCATCGACGTCCTGCTCGACGACGGCTCGCCGTTCCTCGAGATCGCACCGCTGGCCGCCGAGGACATGTACGACGGCGAGTGCCCCGGCGCGGGCGTCATCGCCGGCATCGGCCTGGTGCACGGGCGGCACGTCCTGGTCATCTCCAACGACGCGACCGTCAAGGGGGGCACCTACTACCCGATGACGGTGAAGAAGCACCTGCGCGCGCAGGAGATCGCGCTCGAGAACAACCTCCCGTGCATCTACCTGGTCGACTCCGGCGGGGCCTTCCTGCCCCGGCAGGACGAGGTCTTCCCGGACCGCGACCACTTCGGCCGCATCTTCTACAACCAGGCCAACCTCTCGGCGCGCAAGATCCCGCAGATCGCCGCCGTCCTCGGCTCGTGCACCGCCGGCGGGGCCTACGTCCCGGCGATGAGCGACGAGACCGTGATCGTGCGCAACCAGGGCACGATCTTCCTGGGCGGGCCGCCGCTGGTGAAGGCGGCGATCGGCGAGATCGTCACGGCCGAGGAGCTCGGCGGGGGCGAGCTGCACGCCACGGCGTCCGGCGTCGTCGACCACCTGGCGGAGAACGACGAGCACGCGCTGCAGATCGTCCGCGACATCGTCGAGACCCTGCCGCGGCCGGCCGCCCCCGCGTGGGAGATCGGCGCGGCCGAGTCCCCGCTGGTGGACGAGGACGAGCTCTACGGCGCCGTCCCCGTGGACGTGAACGCGCAGTACGACGTGCGCGAGGTCATCGCGCGGATCGTCGACGGCAGCGGCTTCCACGAGTTCAAGTCCGGCTATGGACAGACCCTGGTGACCGGCTTCGCGCGGATCCACGGACACCGGGTCGGGATCGTCGCGAACAACGGCGTCCTGTTCTCCGAGTCGGCCCTCAAGGGCGCGCACTTCATCGAGCTGTGCGACCAGCGCGGCATCCCGCTGGTGTTCCTGCAGAACATCTCGGGCTTCATGGTCGGCAGGGACTACGAGGCCGGCGGCATCGCCAAGAACGGCGCGAAGATGGTCACGGCCGTCGCCACGTGCCGCGTCCCCAAGCTCACCGTCGTCATCGGGGGGTCCTTCGGGGCGGGCAACTACTCGATGTGCGGGCGGGCCTATTCGCCCCGCTTCCTGTGGATGTGGCCCGCCGCCCGCATCTCCGTCATGGGCGGCAACCAGGCGTCCTCCGTGCTGGCCACCGTCAAGCGCGACCAGCTCGAGGGCCGCGGCGGGTCCTGGAGCGCCGAGGAGGAGGACGCCTTCACCGCGCCCATCAAGGAGCAGTACGAGTCGCAGGGCAACCCCTACTACTCCACGGCCCGGCTCTGGGACGACGGCATCATCGATCCCGCCGACACCCGCCGCGTCCTGGGCATGGCCCTGGACGTCTGCGCCAACCAGCCCCTGCCGGAGACCTCCTTCGGCGTCTTCCGGATGTAGGCGGAAACCCATGAACCACGAGCTGTTCGACACCGTCCTCGTCGCCAACCGCGGCGAGATCGCCGTGCGCGTCATCGAGACCCTGCGCGGCCTCGGGATCCGCAGCGTCGCCGTCTACTCGGACGCCGACGACGACGCCCGCCACGTCCGCGAGGCCGACCTCGCCGTGCGCATCGGCCCGGCGCCGGCCGCGCAAAGCTACCTCGACATCGACGCCGTCGTCGAGGCGTGCCGCCGCACCGGGGCGCAGGCCGTGCACCCCGGCTACGGCTTCCTGTCCGAGAACGTGGACTTCGCCCGGGCGCTCGAGGCGGCCGGGATCGTGTTCATCGGCCCGGACGTCCGCTCCCTCCACCTCATGGGCGACAAGATCCGGTCCAAGAACCACGTCGTCGCCCACGGGGTCCCCGTGGTCCCGGGCATCGCGGAGCCCGGCCTGACCGACGCGCGCCTCGTCGAGGAGGCCGCGGCCATCGGCTACCCCCTATTGATCAAGCCCTCAGCCGGCGGCGGTGGCAAGGGGATGTTCGCCGTCGACACCGCGGAGGAGCTGCCGGCCGCGCTGGCCAGCGCGCGGCGCACGGCGCTCGCGGCGTTCGGCGACGACACCCTCTTCCTCGAGCGCCTGGTGCGCAGCCCCCGGCACATCGAGGTGCAGATCCTCGCCGACCGGCACGGCAACACCGTGCACCTGGGCGAGCGCGAGTGCTCGCTGCAGCGCCGGCACCAGAAGGTCATCGAGGAGGCGCCGTCGCCGCTGCTGGAGGGCCTGCCCGACGGCGAGGCCATCCGGGCGCGGCTGGGCGCGGCGGCCGTCGAGGCCGCGCGGTCGGTGGACTACGTCGGCGCAGGCACGGTCGAGTTCCTCGTGTCCGACGAGAAGCCCGGCGAGTTCTTCTTCATGGAGATGAACACCCGCCTCCAGGTGGAGCACCCGGTCACCGAGGAGGTCGTGCTCGTCGACGACGCGCCGATCGACCTCGTGGAGTGGCAGGTGCGGATCGCCGCCGGGCAGCCCCTGGACTTCGGGCAGGGCGACGTCGAGCTCGCGGGCCACGCCGTGGAGGCCCGCGTCTACGCCGAGGACCCGGCCAACGGCTTCCTGCCCTCCATCGGCCTCGCGTTCGGCATCGTGGAGCCCGACGGCGAGGGCGTCCGCGTGGACTCCTCGATGGACTCCTCCGGCCGCGTCTCCGAGCACTACGACCCGATGATCGCCAAGGTCATCGCGTGGGGCGCGGACCGCGCTGAGGCGCTGGCGCGCCTGGACCACGCCCTCGGCGAGACCGTGGTGCTGGGCGTGGCGACGAACCTCGAGTTCCTCCGCTTCCTCGCCACCGACGAGGACGTGCGTGCGGGGCGGCTGGACACCAACCTCATCGCGCGCAAGGGGGTCCAACCGGGACGCTGGATCTCCGACGAGGAGCTGGCGCACGTCGCCGCGCGCTTCCTCGAGGACGAGGCGGACCGCGCCGCGGAGGCGGGCCGCCCGTGGCCGCACGGGCCGTGGGGCCTCAACGACGACTGGCGCGTCGGCGGCGCCCGCGCGCGTCCGGTCGTCCTGGAGACGCGGGACGGCCTGCGCACCGTCACCTTCAAGGGCGGCGACCGGCTCCGCGGCATCGCCGTCATCGAGGTCGACGGCACGGACCACACGGTCGACACCGCGGCCTTCGGGTTCGGCACGGCCCGCGTCGACGGCACCTCGTTCCCGCTCGCCCTCGGGCCGGACGGCGGCGACGGTTTCGGGGAACTCTGGGTCTCGACCGGAGGCTGGAGCACGTCCGTGCGCCGGCCCGGCCGCCGCGAGCTGCTCCACCGCCGGCTCGCAGCGATCGAGCGCGCGGACACCGGGGGAGACCCGGAGGCCCGCTCGCCGATGCCCGGCACCGTCGTCTCCGTGTCCGCCGCGACCGGGGACCGCGTCGCGGCGGGACAACCGCTCGTCGGCGTCGAGGCGATGAAGATGGAGCACCCCCTCACCGCCGCCGTCGCCGGGACCGTCACCGTCCACGTGGCAGTCGGCGACCGGGTCAAGAAGGACCAGGTCCTCGCGACGGTCCACCCGGATTCCGCCCCCGGGGCGCCGGCAGCATCGTCCACCACCAGCCAGTCCAGCGAAGGAAACTAGCCATGCCGAACTTTGAGCTCGAAGAGGAGTACCAGGACCTCGTCGACACCGTCCGCGAATTCGCCGACGAGGTGGTCGCCCCGGTCTCGGCCAAGCACGACGAGGAGCACAGCTTCCCGTACGAGGTCGTCGCCCAGATGGGCGAGATGGGCCTGTTCGGCCTGCCGTTCCCCGAGCAGTATGGCGGCATGGACGGCGACTACTTCGCCCTGGCGCTGGCGCTGGAGCAGCTCGGCCGCGTCGACCAGTCGGTCGCCATCACGCTCGAAGCCGGGGTCTCCCTCGGCGCGATGCCGGTCTACCGCTTCGGCACCGAGGCGCAGAAGGAACAGTGGCTCCCGATGCTCGCCTCCGGCCAGGCGCTCGCCGGCTTCGGCCTGACCGAACCCGAGGCCGGTTCCGACGCCGGGGGCACGAAGACGACCGCGCGGCGCGAGGACGGCGAGTGGGTGGTCAACGGCAACAAGGAGTTCATCACGAACTCCGGCACCGACATCACGCGGCTCGTGACCGTCACGGCCGTCACGGGCACGTCCACGCGAGGGGACGGATCGGTGAGGAAGGAGATCTCCACGATCCTCGTTCCGGCGGGCACCCCGGGCTTCACGGCGGAAAAGGCCTACAACAAGGTCGGCTGGAACGCGTCGGACACGCATCCGCTGACCCTGAAGGACGTCCGCGTCCCGGAGGGGAACCTGCTCGGGGAGGAGGGCCGCGGCTACGCGAACTTCCTGTCCATCCTGGACGAGGGGCGCATCGCGATCGCCGCGCTCGCCACCGGCGCGGCGCAGGGCTGCGTGGACGAGTCCGTGCGCTACGCCAAGGAGCGCAGCGCGTTCGGGCGGAACATCGGCTCCTACCAGGCCATCGCGTTCAAGATCGCCCGCATGCAGGCCCGCGCGCACACCGCGCGTCTGGCCTACTACGGGGCCGCGTCCAAGATGCTCGCCGGGAAGCCCTTCAAGACCGAGGCCGCGATCGCCAAGATGGTCGCCGGCGAGGCCGCCATGGACAACGCCCGCGACGCGACCCAGGTCTTCGGCGGCTACGGGTTCATGAACGAGTTCCGCGTCTCGCGCCACTACCGCGACTCGAAGATCCTCGAGGTCGGCGAGGGCACCACCGAGGTGCAGCTGATGCTCATCGCCCGCGAGCTCGGGCTCTAGGGGCGGCGGCGTGGGCGCGAAGCGCATCGAGCAGCGCGGCCTCTACCTCGACGAGCTGGAGGTCGGGGCGGTGTACGCGCACGGGCCGGGCCGCACGGTCACCGAGACGGACAACGTCCTGTTCACGACGATGACCATGAACACCCAGGCCCTGCACCTGGACGCGGCATGGAGCGCCACCCAGCCGTTCGGCCAGCGGCTCGTGAACTCCATGTTCACGCTCGCCACCGTGGTCGGGCAGTCCGTCGGACAGCTCACGCAGGGGACCATCGTGGGGCAGCTCGGGCTGACCGACGTGCGGTTCCCGCACCCGCTCTTCCACGGGGACACGCTGTACACCGAGACCGAGGTCACCGACGTCCGGCGCTCGGCGTCGCGCCCCGGGCAGGGCATCGCCACGATGCGCCACACGGGCCGCAACCAGGACGGCACCGTGGTCGCCGAGGCCACCCGCACCTGCCTCATGTGGACCGCCGACGGCCACGCGGCCGCCGCCGCGGCCGGTCACGGGGACCGGGCGTGAGCGCGGCGGCGGGAGAGGCCGTGGACGCCGCGGACGCCGCGTTCGATCTGGGCCCGGCGATCCTGTTCTGCCCGGCGGACCGTCCCGAGCGCTACGGCAAGGCCGCCGAGCGCGCCGACGCGGTGATCATCGACCTGGAGGACGCCGTTGCGGCGGCGGACAAGCCCGCGGCCCGGCGCGCGCTGGTGGGGAACCCGCTGGATCCCCGCCGCACCATCGTCCGGGTGAACCCGGCCGGGACTGCCGACTTCGCCGAGGACCTGGCGGCGCTGGCGGAGACCGCCTACACGACGGTGATGCTCGCGAAGACGGAGTCCGCCCGCGACACCAGGGCGCTGCCGGGGCGCCGGGTCCTCGCGCTGTGCGAGACGGCGGCCGGGGTGCTCAACGCGGCCGGGATCGCCGCGGAGCCGAATGTCGTCGGACTCATGTGGGGCGCCGAGGACCTCGTGGCCTCCCTCGGCGGGACGTCGAGCCGCCACGACGGCGCCGGCTACCGCGACGTGGCGCTGCACGCCCGCTCCGCCGTCCTGCTGGCCGCGGGTGCGTTCGGCAAGGCGGCGATCGATTCGGTCTACATCGACATCCGCGACCACGAGGGCCTGGCCGCGGAGTCCCGCGACGCCGCGGCCTCCGGGTTCGCCGCGAAGGCCTCCATCCATCCGGCGCAGATGCCCGTCATCCGGGCGGCCTACGCGCCGGATCCGGGACGGGTCGCCGAGGCCCGGGAGATCCTGGCCGCGGCCGCGGGCCGGCACGGGGTATTCGCGTTCGGGGGCCGGATGATCGACGAACCCCTGCTGCGCCACGCGCGCCGGCTGGTGGCGCGCGCCGGGGGCTGAGAGGACCTCCGGCGCCCGCGCCCGCGCCCGGTGCGGCGTCGCGCTGGGGCTGGGGCTGGGGCTGCGGGACGGGTGCCGTCCGCCTTTATCAATTGTGCACAATTGAATTGTGCACTATGTTTATCCCATGCCCACCGACAACCCGCTGGCCCTCGACCGCCAGCTGTGCTTCGCCCTCTACTCGGGGGAGAAGGCCGTCTCCGCCGCCTACCGCGAACTGCTGGGGCCGCTGGGTCTCACCTATCCGCAGTATCTGGTGATGCTGGCCCTCTGGGAGGAGGACGGCCAGCCCGTCTCCGGCCTCGGTCGCCGGCTCGGTTTGGACAGCGGAACGCTGTCGCCCCTGCTCAAGCGGCTCGAATCCGCCGGACACCTGCGGCGGGACCGCGACGCCGCCGACGAACGCGTGGTGCGGGCGCGCCTGACGGCGGCCGGGGCGGCCCTGCGGCGCGACGCGCTGCCCGTCCCGGGCGAACTGTTCGCCCGGATGGGCCTGGACCCCGCGGAGGCCGCCGAGCTGGGGCGCCTGCTGGGCAAGATCTGTTCCACCGGCCGGGCCGCAGCGGCCCAGGCCCCCCGAGGAAAGGACGCACCATGAACACGCTCTACACCGCCGAGGCGCTCGCGACCGGAGGCGGCCGCAACGGACACGTCGCCACCACCGACCGGCTCGTCGACCTGGACCTCGCCGTCCCCCGCGCGATGGGAGGCTCCGGCAACGGGGCCAACCCCGAACAGCTCTTCGCGGCCGGGTACGCCGCGTGTTTCCACAGCGCCCTGCAGCTCGCCGCCCGCGAACGCAAGGTCTCGATCGAGGGATCCAGCGTCGGCGCGCAGGTCCACTTGGGCAGCGCCGACGGCGGCGCCTTCGGCCTCGCCGTGACGCTCGAGGTCAACCTGCCCGATGTGGGGGAGGACGTGGCCCGGGAGCTCGCCGACCGCGCGCACGAGGTCTGCCCCTACTCCAACGCCACGCGCGGCAACATCCGCGTCGAAATCCAGGTCGGCGACGACTGAGCGGCCGGGGATGAGGGAGGACGGCCCCGTGGAGGACGACTGGGAGGACCCGGCGTCCACGACGCTCGAGGGCGTGCCGCTGGTGCGGCTGGCGGCCGACGGTGGCGAGAGCCCCGTGTGGGCGTGAGAGCCCGTCGGCTACGGGGATCTGGCGTTGCCGGAGGACCTGGAGGGGCGCCTGCGCGCCTGGGAGTCCGCCCACCGCGCGGCGTGGCACGACGGCCGCCCGGCGGAACCCGTGGTGCAGCGCCACGTCGCCGAGGGGGCCCTGCTGGCCATCCTGCTGGCCGAGCACCTGGGCCGCGGGCTCGCCGTGGAGTTCGGGTGCCCGGTCGACGCCGGGGACCTGTGGGGCGGCGCCGACGGCCGGCTCCGCTGGTCGCTCGCCGATCCGTGGGTGTTCCACGCGGACGTCCCGGCACGGAACGCGGCGGCCGCCGAGCGCGTCCGCCGGATGGTGCTGCACCCGTTCGGGATGCCCGGCGAGGACGCGGACTAGCCTCCGCCCGTCCAGACGTAGCGGTTCTCCGGCCTGCCCGCGGAACCGTACCGCGGCGTCAGCCGCGCGTTGCCCGTGGACACCAGATGCTCCAGGTAGCGGCGCGCGCTGACGCGCGCCATGCCGAGGCGCGAGGCCAGCTCCGCGGCCGAGGTGTCCGCGCCGAGCGTGCTGAGCTCGGCGACGACCGCCTGCAGCGTCGCCGGGGACAACCCCTTCGGAAGCGGCGGCGCGGGCGCCGGCGGGGCGTCCGATGCGGGACCTCGGGCCGGACCGTGCCGGTCGGCGCCGACCCCGGACCCCGGGGTCCGGGGGGCAACGGCGCCGCGGCGCCGCGAGCGGAGCCGGTCGATCGCCGCCTGGTCCAGGTTCCCCGGTGTCTCCAGGTGCGTGGCGAGCTCGCCGCGGTGCGCCGCGTACTCGTCCAGCCGCTCGCGGAACTCGCGCGCCGAGAAGGGCTTGACCAGATACTGGACGACGCCCCCGGCGAGCGCGGCCCGCACGGTCTCCAGCTCGCGCGACGCGGTGATCGCGAAGACGTCGATCGCGGGGACGTCGTCGCCCCGGAGGCGACGCAGGACCTCGAGCCCGCTGATGCCGGGAAGGTGGATGTCCAGCAGGACCAGGTCCGGCGTGAGCCCGCGCAACAGGCGGAGCCCGTCCTCGCCGGTGTGGGCCGTCCCGACGACCTCGAACCCCCCGTGCGCCATGAGGAAGCCCTCGTGGAGCCCGGCGACCGCCGGGTCGTCGTCGATGATCAGGGTGCGGATCACGCGCGATCCCCTCCGTCCGTGGCGGCGTACGCCGGGGAGACCGAGCGGGCGCCCGCGGGCAGGTGCAGCGTGAAGCAGGCGCCGCCGAGGTCGGACCGGGTCGCGACGGCCGTGCCGCGCCGGCGGTCCACGACGCGCCGGACCAGCGCCAGCCCGATGCCGCGCCCGCCGGAGGCCCCGGGGCGGTCCGGCTTGCCGCTCACGCCGAGGTCCCACACGGCCGCGGAGCGCCCCGCCGGGATCCCGGGCCCGTCGTCGTGCACCTCGACGACCACCGAGCCGTCCTCCTCCGCCGCGACGAGCACCTCGATGCGTCCGTCGTGGCCGACGGCCTCCAGCGCGTTGTCCACCAGGTTCCCCAGGATCGTCACCAGGTCCGAGCTCATGCGGGCGTCGCCGGGCGCGTAGGCGGACTCCGGGTCCACCGACACCTCGATGTCCTTCTCGCGGCCGATCACGGTCTTGGCCAGCAGCAGGGCCGTGACCTCCGGGTCGGTGATCCCGGCGAGCGCGCTGTTGCCCCACAGCGCGCCCCCGGCGTCCATCCGCCCGATGAAGTCCACGGCGCGCCCGGCCTGCCCGGTCTCGAGCAGTCCGGAGATCACGTGCATGCGGTTCGCGTACTCGTGCGCCTGGGCGCGGAGGGCCTGCGTGACGTCGCGCTCGCCGGTCAGGTCCCCGAGGATCCGGTGCAGCTCCGTGTGGTCCCGGACGATCAGCATGCCGCCCACCGTCCGACCGCCGACGACGCCGGCCGTGGCCTTGGCGACCAGCACGCGCTCGCCGGAGAGCACGAGTTCGGCCGTGCCGTGGGTGCCCTCCAGGACGCGGGCCACCGACGCGTCCATGACCTCGCCGGCCGGGCGCCCCACGGCGTCCTGGCCCAGATCCAGCAGCCTGGACGCCTCGTCGTTGACCAGCGTCACGCGACCCTCGGAATCCGTGGCGACCACGCCCTCGCCGATGCTGTGCAGCATGGCGTCCCGGGCGGTGAGGAGTTCGGCGATCTGCTCCGGTTCCTGGCGGTGGATCCGCTGCCACACCAGGCGGGACACGTAGAAGGCGCCGGCCCCGCCGACCACCGCGGCCACGGCCAGCCACGCGGCGAGCGCCGGCAGGCTCTCCATCAGGTCGTCGGTGATCTCGCTTTCCAGGATCCCCACCGAGACGCTGCCGATGATCTCGTCCCCCGCCCCGCGCACCGGGACCTTGACCCGCCACGAGGACCCCAGCGTCCCGGTCTCCGTCCCCACGAAGGTCTCGCCGGACAGCGGCACCGAGGGGTCGGTGGAGACGCGCTCGCCGATGCGTTCGGGGACGGGGTGGGAGTAGCGCAGCCCCTCCGTGTCCGTCACCACCACGTAGGTGACGTTCGTGGCCTGGCGGATCAGCTCGGCGATCGGCTGGATCGCCTGTGCCGGGTCGGCGTCGTCGTACGCCTCGACGACGGAGGGGAGGCGCGCGACGGACCCGGCGACGCCGACCATCCGCTGCTGGTGGGCCTCGCGGATGCTGGCGGCCTGCAGGCTCGCCGCGACGACGCCGACGACGCCGATGACAAGCAGCATGATGACCACCTGCAGGAGCAGGAGCTGGCTGCGGAGGCTGACGGTTCGGAACACCCTGAGATTCTCCCACGTGACGGACTTCACAAGCCGCCGGCACCGGGTTCGGGGCGCGACCAATATGACCAATACCACCAGTATCACCACATGCTTCCCCGCCCTTGCGGACCCGCCTACGGTGAGACGCAGTCCAGAGTGACGACCGTCACTCCGGTGTGACCGCACCCACAGATCGAGGAAGATCCATGAGCAACCCCAGCACCCCCGCCGTCCGCCGCGCCGCCCGCCGCACCGCCCTCGCCGTCACCGCCGCGGCCGCCGTCTTAGCGCTCTCCGCCTGCGGCGGCTCCGGCGAGGGGGCGGAATCCGCGGACGGGCAGATCGAGAAGCTGAACATCATCGTCCCCGCCAACCCGGGCGGCGGCTGGGACCAGACCGGCCGCTCCATGCAGAAGGACCTGCAGGAGAACGACCTCGTCGGATCGGCGCAGGTGCAGAACATCGGCGGCGCCGGCGGCACCAACGGCCTCGCGAAGCTGGCGACCGAGAAGGACCCCAACACGCTCATGGTGATGGGCTACGTGCTCGTCGGCTCGGTGGAGACCAACAAGTCCGAGAGCCGCATCGAGGACACCACCCCGATCGCCCGCCTGACCGAGGAGCCGCTGGTGCTCGTCGTCCCGGCCGACAGCCCGTACCAGACCACCGCCGACCTCGTCGCGGACATCAAGGCCAAGGGCAAGGGCGTCGCCGTCACCGGCGGCTCCGCCGGCGGCGCGGACCACATCCTCATCGGGCAGATCCTCCAGGAGCAGGGCATCTCCCCGGACCAGCTCAACTACATCGGCTACTCGGGCGGCGGCGAGTCCCTCGCGGCCCTGCTCGGCAACAAGGTCCAGGCCGGCATCTCCGGCGTCGGGGAATACGCCGAGCAGGTCAAGGCCGGCAAGGTCCGCGCGCTCGCCGTCTCCGGCGAGGCCGAGGCCCCGGCGCTTCCGGGGGTGGCCCCGCTGACCGAGCAGGGGATCGACGTCGTGCTCACCAACTGGCGCGGGGTCGTGGCCTCCGGCACCATCGACGAGGCCCAGGAGGAGAAGCTCACCGAGATGGTCACCGCGCTGCACGGGACCGAGGACTGGAAGAACACCCTCGAGACCAACAACTGGGACGACGCGTTCCTCGCCGGCGACGAGTTCGACGAGTTCCTCGAAGAGGACATCGCCAAGGTCAAGACCACGCTCGCCGACATCGGCCTGGTCAAGTAGCCATGGAGACCACGCAGAGGAATCCCGGTGAGGTGCTCTTCGCGCTGGTCTTCGTCGTCCTCGGCATCGCCGGGATCGTGCTCGCCGGATCCATCGAGGTCCCGGAGCTGGAGACCGGCATGGGCCCGCGGGCCTTCCCGTACATCGTGAGCGGCCTGCTGGCGGCCGTCGGGGTGGGCCTGGTTCTCCAGGCGCTCCGCGGCCGCCACGGCGCCGCCGAGGAAGGCGAGGACGTCGACGCCGACGCGTCGATCGACTGGCTGACGATCGGCAAGCTCGTGGGCTTCGTGATCCTGCACATCCTGCTCATCGAACCGGCCGGATGGCCCGTCGCGGCCACCGTCCTGTTCGCCGGCGCCGCCTGGACGCTGGGCGCGAAGCCGTTCTGGCGCTCGGTGCTCATCGCCGCCGGCCTGTCCCTGCTCCTGCAGTACCTCTTCGGCGGCCTCCTGGGCGTCTCGCTGCCCCCGGGCCCGCTGCTGGAAGGAATCGACATCCTCCATGGATAACCTGAACCTGCTCATGGAGGGCTTCGCCACCGCGGCGCAGCCCATCTACCTCCTCTACGCGCTGTTCGGCGTGTTCGTCGGCACCGCCGTCGGCGTGCTGCCCGGCATCGGCCCCGCCATGACCGTGGCGCTGCTCATGCCGATCACCTATTCGCTGGAGCCGACGGCCGCGCTGATCGTCTTCGCCGGCATCTACTACGGCGGCATGTACGGCGGCTCCACGACATCCATCCTGCTGAACACCCCGGGGGAGTCGGCGTCCATCGTCACCGCCCTCGAGGGCAACAAGATGGCCAAGGTCGGCCGGGGGGCGGCAGCCCTCGCGACCGCCGCGATCGGCTCCTTCGTCGCCGGCACCATCGCCACCGTCCTGCTGACGTTCCTGGCGCCGGTCATCGTGGAATACGCGATCAACCTGGGACCTGTCGACTTCGTGGCCCTGATGGTCGTCGCGTTCCTGACCATCGGCGCGCTGCTCGGCTCCTCGGTCCTGCGCGGCATGGCGTCGCTGACCCTCGGCCTGTTCATCGGGCTCGTGGGTGTGGACGACACCACCGCCCAGCAGCGCTACACGATGGGCGTCCCGGGATTGGCCGACGGCGTCGACGTCGTGCTGGTCGCCGTCGGGCTGTTCGCCCTCGGCGAGGCCCTCTACGTCGCCGGCCGCCTGCGCCGGGGACCGGTCGAGGTCATGTCCGTGGGCAAGGGCAAGGGCACCGGCTGGATGACCCGCGACGACTGGGGCCGCTCCTGGAAGCCCTGGCTGCGCGGCACGTTCATCGGCTTCCCGATCGGCACCGTCCCGGCCGGCGGGGCGGACGTGTCCACGTTCCTGTCCTACGCCGCGGAGCGCAAGCTGGCCAAGGGCAAGAACCGCAAGGAGTTCGGGCGCGGAGCCATCGAGGGCGTCGCCGGCCCGGAGGCCGCCAACAACGCGGCCGCCGCCGGCGTCCTGGTGCCGCTGCTGACGCTGGGCATCCCGACGACGGCGACCGCCGCGATGATGCTCACCGCCTTCCAGCGCTACCAGATCCAGCCCGGCCCGCTCCTGATGGAAACCAACGCGGCGCTCGTCTGGGCGCTGATCGCCAGCCTGTACATCGGCAACGTGATGCTCCTGGTGCTCAACCTGCCGCTGGTGGGCCTGTGGGTGAAGATCCTGCAGATCCCGCGCCCGTACCTGTACTCGGGCATCCTGGTCTTCGCCGGCCTGGGGGCCTACTCCGTGAACTTCGCCACCATGGACCTCGTGATCCTGCTGGTGGTCGGCATCCTGGGCTTCTTCATGCGGCAGTACGGCTATCCGGTGGCGCCCATGGTGGTGGCCATGATCCTGGGCCCGATGTTCGAGGTCCAGCTCCGCCGGTCGCTGCAGATCTCGCAGAACGACCTGGGAGCGCTGGTCTCCACGCCGTTCACGTGGTTCGTCTACTCGGCCCTGGTGCTGCTGTTCGCGGCGTCGTTCTGGATCAAGAAGAGGCAGAAGGCCATGGAAGAGGAACCCCTGGAGGTGGCGGCGTGACCGCAACGGACAAGACGGTGGTGCTCGGTTTCGTGCCCACGGAGATCGGGCGGGCCGCGCTCGCGGCGGCCATCGAGGAGTGCGGGCGCCGCGGCGCGCGGCTGCTCGTGCTCAACACCACGCGGGCCGACCGGCTCGTGGACCCCAACTACGCGCACGCCCCGGCCATGGAGGAGCTGGACGCCACGCTGCGGGGGAGCGGCGTTGACTTCGAGGTGCGGCACTTCACCTCGAAGCAGCTGGCCTCGGAGGACGTCCTCGAGGCCGCCGAGGAGACCGGCGCCGAGCTCATCGTGGTCGGGGTCCGCCGGCGGACCCCGGTGGGCAAGCTCATCCTCGGCTCGGACGCGCAGCGCATCATCCTCGACGCGGAGTGCTCCGTGCTGGCCGTCAAGGCCTGAGGTTCGAAACCGCGGGTGGGACCGGTGCGGCGCGCGAGCGCGGCGCCGGCCCCGCCCGCCGCCGCGTGGGGGATAATCGACGGGTGACTTCCGCCCATCCGTTTACCCCTCCGCCCGCGGACGCCCCGCGCCGCGTGGTGCTGCTCGGCTCCACCGGTTCCATCGGAACGCAGGCCATTTCCGTGGCGGACCTTGCGCCCGGGCGCTTCCGCGTCGTCGCGCTCGCCGGCGGATCCAACACGGCCCTGCTGGCCGAGCAGGCCGTGCACACCCGCGCGTCGGCCGTCGGGATCGCGTCCGGAACGATCGACGCGCTGGCCGCGGCGATCGCCGAGCGGGCCGCCGCGGCCGGTGTGCGGGACTACCGGCCGGAACTCTTCGCCGGGCCCGGCGCGGCCTCCGCCGTCGCCGCGTGGCCCGACGCCGACGTCGTGCTCAACGGCATCACCGGCTCCATCGGGCTGGCGCCGACGCTCGCGGCGCTGGGCGCGGGGCACCTGCTCGCGCTGGCCAACAAGGAGTCGCTCATCGTCGGCGGACCGCTGGTGAAGGCCGCCGCGGCCCCGGGCCAGCTCGTCCCCGTGGACTCCGAGCATTCGGCGCTCGCCCAGGCCCTGCGCGCCGGGACCCCCGAGGAGGTCGCGCGCCTGGTCGTCACCGCGTCCGGCGGACCGTTCCGGGGCCGTACGCGGGACCGGCTGCGCGACGTGACGCCGGCCGAGGCGCTCGCGCACCCCACCTGGGACATGGGCCGGGTCATCACCACCAACTCCGCCACCATGGTGAACAAGGCGCTCGAGGTGATCGAGGCCCACCTGCTCTTCGACGTGCCGCTGGAGCGGATCGAGGCCGTCGTCCACCCGCAGTCCGTGGTGCACTCCATGGTCGAGTTCGTCGACGGCTCCACGATCGCCCAGGCCTCCCCGCCGGACATGCGCCTGCCGATCGCCCTGGGCATGGGCTGGCCCGCCCGCGTCCCCGGGGCCGCCGCCGCGTGCGACTGGGGTTCCGCGGCCTCGTGGACGTTCGAACCGCTGGACGAGGACGCGTTCCCCGCGATCCGCCTCGCCAAGGCCGCGTCCGCCGCCTCGCCCACCCACATGGCGGTCTACAACGCCGCGAACGAGGAGGCCGTCGAGGCCTTCCACGCCGGCCGGATCGGCTTCCTGGACATCGTGGACGGCGTCGCCGCCGTCGTCGAGGAGTACGGCGCGGAGGCCCCCCCGGACGCCGAACTCACGCTGGACGCCGTGCTGCACGCCGAGGACTGGGCACGAAACCGCGCCCACCGACGTTGGGGACAACTGTGACCGTCTTGCTCTTCATCCTGGGCGTCGCCCTCGTCGCCGTGGGCATCGCCCTGTCCATCGCCCTGCACGAGGTCGGGCACCTGGTCCCGGCCAAGCTGTTCGGCGTCCGCGTGCCCCAGTACATGGTCGGCTTCGGCAAGACGGTCTGGTCGTTCCGGCGCGGCGAAACCGAGTACGGGTTCAAGGCCCTCCCGCTGGGAGGCTACGTGTCCATGATCGGCATGTACCCCCCGGCACAGGACCACGACGGGGCCGTGCGGCAGTCCAGCACCGGGATGTTCCAGCAGCTCGCCGCCGACGCGCGGAAAGCCGCCGCGGAGCAGCTCCGGCCGGGGGACGAGAACCGGCTCTTCTACCGGCTTCCCGTGTGGAAGCGCATCACCATCATGCTCGGCGGGCCGTTGATGAACCTGCTGATCGGCACGCTCCTCATCGGGGTCGTCGTCACCGGATTCGGGACGGTCCAGCTGACCTCCACGGTCTCCGAGGTCTACCAGTGCGTGGTCGCCGACGACGAGCAGGCCAGCCGCGCCGCCGCAGGAACCGAGGCGTGCCAGCCCGGGGACCCCGAGGCGCCCGCGTACGCCGCGGGCCTGCGGCCCGGCGACACCATCACGTCCTTCGACGGCGAGGCCGTGGAGGAGCGTGGCTGGATGGAGCTCACCGAGCTGATCCGCGCGGCCGCCGGGCGCGAGGTGACGATCGGCTACCTTCGCGACGGCGAGGAGCGCGCGACCACCCTCACGCCCCTCCTCACCGAGCGCCCGGCCGTGGACATCAACGGCCAGCGCATCGCCAACCCGGACGGCAGCACGCGGACCGTCCAGGTCGGGTTCGTCGGCATGGGATCCGAGCAGCGCCTCATGACGCTGCCGCCGGCCGAGGTGCCGGGACTCGTCGGGGAGAACGTCCGCGCCGTGGCCGGCGTGGTCCTGGACCTCCCGGCACGCCTGGCCGCCGTCGCCCGCGCCGCGTTCTCCGACGAGCCGCGCGACCCGAACGGCCCGATCTCCGTCGTCGGCGTGGGCCGCATCGCCGGGGAGGTGAGCGCCATGGAGGAGATCCCGCTGCAGAGCCGCGTCTCGACGCTGATCGGCCTCGTCGCGAGCCTGAACATCGCGCTGTTCGTCTTCAACCTGGTGCCGTTGCTGCCGCTCGACGGGGGACACATCGCCGGCGCCCTCTGGGAGGCCCTCCGGCGGGGCGTCGCCAAGGTGTTCCGCCGCCGCGACCCGGGCCCGGTGGACATCGCCAAGCTGCTGCCGCTGACCTACGTCGTCGCCGCGCTGATGCTGGGCATGGGCCTCCTGCTGATCTACGCCGACATCGTCAAGCCCGTCAACCTCTTCGGGTAGGCGAGCGGCCGCGCCGGGAGACCCCGGGCCTCCCGGCGCCCCGTAGACTGGCGTGCATGACGATTTTCGCAGTCGAGTACGTGTACGCCGCCGGGACGGAGGCCGCCCGTGACGGGCACCGGCCCGGCCACCGCTCCTTCCTGTCCTCCCTGACCCAGGAGGCCGGCGGCGTGTCGCTGGTCGCCTCGGGGCCCTACGGGGACGGCAGCGGCGCGCTCCTGATCCTCAAGGCCGGCTCCGAGCAGGAGCTCGCGGCCACGCTGACCCGGGACCCGTTCAACGCCCAGCACCTGGTCGCGGGTCTGCGCATCACGGCCTGGTCTCCCGTCACCGGCGAACTCGCCCACCACGCCTGACCGCGGCGACCGGCCCCGCGGGCCGGTCAGCGCAGACCGGGCCGCCCGGCCCGGCCGGTTCCCGCCGCCCCCGCCCGGGGGATAATGGGGACCGAACCAGCACCGCAACCCACGGAGGAAGCCTTGACCCCGGTCAGCCTCGGAATGCCGTCCGCACCGCCGCCAGTGATCGCGCCCCGGCGCAAGACCCGCCAGATCAAGGTGGGGTCCGTCGGCGTCGGCTCGGACTCCCCGATCAGCGTGCAGTCGATGACCACGACGCCGACCACGGACATCAACGCCACCCTGCAGCAGATCGCCGAGCTCACGGCCTCGGGCTGCGACATCGTCCGCGTGGCCTGCCCCTCGGCGGACGACGCCGAGGCGCTGCCGATCATCGCGAAGAAGTCGCAGATCCCCGTGATCGCCGACATCCACTTCCAGCCGAAGTACGTCTTCGCGGCCATCGACGCCGGCTGCGCCGCCGTCCGCGTCAATCCCGGCAACATCCGGAAGTTCGACGACCAGGTCAAGCAGATCGCCGCGGCGGCCAAGGCCGCGGGCACGTCCATCCGGATCGGCGTCAATGCGGGTTCGCTGGATCCGCGGCTCATGGCGAAATACGGCAAGGCCACCCCGGAGGCCCTCGTCGAGTCGGCCGTCTGGGAGGCGTCGCTCTTCGAGGAGCACGACTTCCACGACTTTAAGATCTCCGTGAAGCACAACGACCCCGTCGTCATGGTGCGCGCCTACGAGCTGCTGGCCGAACGCGGCGACTGGCCGCTGCACCTGGGCGTGACCGAGGCCGGACCGGCGTTCCAGGGCACCATCAAGTCCGCCACGGCCTTCGGCGCCCTGCTGGCCAAGGGCATCGGCGACACCATCCGGGTCTCCCTCTCCGCGCCGCCGGTGGAGGAGATCAAGGTCGGCAACCAGATCCTGCAGTCGCTGAACCTGCGCCCGCGCAAGCTCGAGATCGTGTCCTGCCCCTCCTGCGGGCGCGCGCAGGTGGACGTCTACACGCTGGCGGACCAGGTCACCGCCGGGCTCGAGGGGCTCGAGGTCCCGCTGCGCGTCGCGGTCATGGGCTGCGTCGTCAACGGGCCGGGCGAGGCCCGCGAGGCGGACCTCGGCGTCGCCTCGGGCAACGGCAAGGGCCAGATCTTCGTCCGGGGCGAGGTCATCAAGACGGTTCCCGAGGACCAGATCGTCGAGACGCTCATCGAGGAGGCCATGCGCATCGCCGAGAGCATGGAGGCCCCGGAGGACGGCTCGGCCGCCAAGCCGACGGTCAGCGTTTCCTGACCCTTGCGGGCGTCCCGCGCGGCGCGGAGGTCATCTGCGGCGCGGGGCTGTTCCGATCGGGGCGGTTTTTGAGACACTGGTGCGCAGGCCGCGACCGACGCGGCGGGAACGGGGTGGCAGCGGTGGCCAGGATTCTCTCGAGGGTCGCCCCGTGGCTGCCCTCCGCCCCGAGCCGCCGGCTCGAGGGGGAGTGCCTCACCGGCACCGTCCGCGTCCTCGGCGCCTCCGACACCGGACTCCTCGGGGAGCTCGTGGCGCGCGATCCGGTCGCGAATGTCTTCATCGACGCTCAGCTCGCCGCCTCGGGATCGGCCGCGCCGACATCCAGCGGCGGCATGGTGCTGGGGAGGTTCGACGGCGGGATGCTGGACTCCGCCTGCTGGGTCGGGGCGAACGTCGTGCCCATCGAGGCGTCCGCCGAGGCCGCGGTCGAGTTCGCGGACGCCATCCTCCCGCTGGGGCGGCGCTTCTCCTCGGTCTTCGGGCTCTCCGAGGCCGTCCTGTCGATCTGGTCACGGCTGCAGGACGGCCCGCAGCGCGCGTTCGACATCCGTGCCCGCCAGCCTCTGATGATCCTGGACCACGCCCCGCCGGCGGGCCCGGCGACCGGGTTGCGCCCCACGCTCGAATCCGACTACGACGCGGTCCTCCCGGCCTGCGCCCGCATGTTCGAGGAGGAGCTGGGCTACTCGCCGCTGACCGGCGGGGGCTCGTACTACCGGTCGCGCGTCCGCTCCCTCATCCGCCAGGGGCACTCGCTGGTCGACTTCGACGCGTCGGGCGCGGTCCGCTTCAAGGCCGAACTGGGCACCGTGTCCCCGCGGGCCACGCAGATCCAGGGCGTGTGGATGGACCCGCGGCACCGGGGCCGCGGCCTGGCTGCCCCCTACATGGCGGCTGTGGCCGGCTACGCGCTCTCGCTGGCGCCGGTCACGAGCCTCTACGTCAACGACTACAACGCGGCGGCCCTGGCCACGTACCGCCGCGTCGGCTTCCGGCAGGCGGGCGAGTTCGCGACCGTCCTCTTCTGAGGGTCCGCGGACGTCCGCGACCATGGCGGCGCGGCCGGCGCCTGCCGCCGGGTAATCTGGGGACGACGCCGCCATCCGGCCGGACGCCGGACCCGAACCCCGGGGGGACCCATGAGGAAAACACTCGCGCTGCCGCTGGCCGCGGCGCTGCTGCTGGCGGGCTGCTCGGCCCCGGACCCGGGCGGGGACGCCCCGTCCGGAACCGGCGCGCCGGCCACCGGCCCCGGCGCCTCGGCTTCCGCGTCGGCCCCCGCCCCGTCGGCATCGTCGCCCACCTCGTCGGCGCCGTCGTCCGGCGCGCCGGACGCGGCGGGCCGGCTGCGCCACTTCACGGCGGACGAGCTGGAGGCGGTGGCCCGCGACCTCGCCGACGGCGAGGCCGGCGCCCGCGTCACCAACGAGGCCCAGATCGCCGAGCTGGCCCCGGCGGGCGAGGCCCTGCTCCAGCGCATGGAGGTCTCGCCCGCCGCCTGCGCGGTCTTCATGAACGTGTCGGTCGCGGACCAGCTCGAACGCGCCGAGGTCGCCGGGGTGAGCCTGCCCGGGACGTCCGAGACGCAGGAGACCACCGTCAACTTCTCCTCCTACGAGGACCGGGCCGAGCTCCAGGAGGACCAGGGCAAGGGCGCCGGGATGGTCGAGGACTGCGGCGAGTTCACCATGAACCTCGGCGGGCAGACCGTGACCACGACCGTGTCCGCCCTGGAGGCGGAGACCTCCGCGGAGTCCACGACGGCTAACGCGACGACCGTGCTGGCCGCCGACCGGGAGCTGTCCACCGTGACCGTCGCGGCACGCGACGGTCACGTCGTCGTGTCGGGGTCGGTGACCGGACTCGCCGACCAGGCCGAGGCGCTCGGGCTCGCCGCCGAGGCGGCAGAGCGCGGGCTCGAGGCGCTGCGCTCGCGCTGAGCCGCCCGGCCCGTGCGGCGCCGTGCCGCCGTTCGGCCGCGGCCCGCCGGGCGGGTAAATTAGACAGGGTTCCCTCCGGGAGCCATCCCACCGATTGCGGCCCGCGGCCGCGGAAACGGACATCACGCGTGGTCCTTCGACTTTCCACCCTGTTCCTGCGCACGCTGCGCGAAGACCCCGTCGACGCCGAGGTCGCCAGCCACAAGCTGCTGGTGCGGGCCGGCTACATCCGCCGCGCCGCCCCCGGCATCTACACCTGGCTGCCGCTGGGCCTGCGCGTGCTGAACAAGGTGGAGGCCATCGTCCGCGAGGAGATGAACGCCATCGGCGGCCAGGAGGTCCACTTCCCGGCGCTGCTGCCGAAGGAGCCCTACGAGGCCACCAATCGCTGGACCGAGTACGGTGAGGGCATCTTCCGGCTCAAGGACCGCAAGGGCGCGGACTACCTGCTGGCGCCGACCCACGAGGAGATGTTCACGCTGCTCGTCAAGGACCTCTACAACTCGTACAAGGACCTCCCGGCCTACCTCTACCAGATCCAGAACAAGTACCGCGACGAGGCCCGTCCGCGCGCCGGCCTGCTGCGCGGGCGCGAGTTCATCATGAAGGACTCCTACTCCTTCGACGTCGACGACGCCGGTCTCGACACGGCGTACGCCAAGCACCGCGAGGCCTACCTGAGGATCTTCGCGCGGCTGGGCCTCGAGGTCCTGCCCGTGCTGGCCACGGCCGGGGCCATGGGCGGCTCGCGGAGCGAGGAGTTCCTGCACCCGACCGACATCGGCGAGGACACGTTCGTCCGCTCCGCCGGCGGCTACGTCGCCAACGTCGAGGCCGTCACGACCGTGGTGCCCGAGGACATCGACCCGGCGGGCCTGCCGCCGTTCGAGGTGCGCGACACCCCGGACACCCCGACCATCGACACGCTCGTCGAGGCCGCGAACCGCCTCGCCCCCCGCGCGTCCGGCGCGTGGACCGCGGCGGACACCCTGAAGAACGTCGTGCTCGCGGCACTCCTGCCCACCGGTGAGCGCCACCTCGTGGTCATCGGCCTCCCGGGGGACCGGGCCGTGGACCTGAAGCGCGTCGAGGCGAACATCGGGGCCCACCTGCCGGTCGGCGGGGAAATCGGCATCGAGGCCGCGTCCGAGGAGGACCTGCGCAGGCATCCGGGACTCGTCAAGGGCTACATCGGCCCGGCGCTCGGGACCGAGCGGGCCGTGCTCGGCGCGGAGGGCTCCACCGGCATCACCTACCTGGTCGACCCGCGGGTCGTGTCCGGGACCAGCTGGATCACCGGCGCCAACGAGCACGGCAAGCACGTGTTCGGGCTCGTGGCCGGCCGCGACTTCGGCTGGGACGGCACGATCGAGTGCGTGGAGGTCCGCGAGGGCGATCCCGCGCCGGACGGGTCCGGCCCGCTGGAGACGGCGCGCGGCATCGAGATGGGCCACATCTTCCAGCTCGGCCGGAAGTACGCCGCGGCGCTGGACCTCAAGGTCCTGGACCAGAACGGCAAGCTCGTCACGGTCACCATGGGCTCGTACGGCATCGGCGTGACCCGGGCGGTCGCGGCGCTGGCCGAGTCCAACCACGACGACCGCGGACTCGTGTGGCCGCGCAACGTCGCCCCGGCCGACGTGCACCTGATGGTGACCGGCAAGCAGGCCGAGCTCTTCGCGGAGGCCGAGCGCATCGCCGCCGAGCTCGAGGCCCGCGGCGTGGAGGTCATCTTCGACGACCGCCCGAAGGTGTCGGCCGGCGTGAAGTTCGGCGACGCCGAGCTTATCGGCGTGCCGACGATCGCCGTCGTCGGGCGCGGCCTGGCCGACGGGGTCGTCGAGGTCAAGGACCGCGCGTCGGGCACCGCCGAGAACGTGCCCGTCGCGGACGTCGTGGAGTACCTCGTGTCGGCCGTCCGCGGCTAGCGGGCTCCGCGTGCTCGACTGGCTCGGTTCGCTCGAGGGGTCCGGACTCCAGGACATCCAGGCCGGCACCCTCCTGCTGCTCGTCGCGGCCGGGCTCGCCGCGGGATGGATCGACGCGGTCGTCGGGGGCGGCGGCCTGCTGCAGCTGCCCGTCCTGCTGCTGGTCCCCGGCATCACCCCCGTGCAGGCGCTGGCCACCAACAAGCTGGGGTCCGTCTTCGGGACGGCCACCAGCGCCGTCACGTACTACCGGCGGGCCCATCCGGACCTGAGGACGGCGCTGCCCATGGCCGCCGTCGCCCTGGCCGGCAGCTTCGGCGGCGCCATGGTGGCCACGGTGTTGCCCCCCAGCGTCTTCAAGCCCATCATCGTGGCGGCGCTGGTCGCGGTCGCGCTGTTCACGGCCTTCCGGCCCACCGTGGGGGAGCTCACCGCGCTGCGCCACCACGGGCGGACGCACCACGCCGTGGCCGCGCTGATCGGGCTGGTCATCGGCTTCTACGACGGGCTGATCGGCCCCGGCACGGGTTCGTTCCTGATCATCGCGATGGTCGTGTTCCTCGGCTACAACTTCCTCGCCGCGAGCGCCAAGGCCAAGATCGTCAACCTGGCCACGAACCTGGGCGCGCTGGCGTTCTTCCTGCCCTCGGGCCACCTGCTGTGGGGGCTGGGCCTCGTCCTCGGCGTGGCCAACATGGTCGGCGGGTACCTCGGCGCGCGCATGGCGGTGAGCCGGGGCAGCCGCTTCATCCGCGTGGTGTTCCTGGTGGTGGTCGGCGCGCTCATCCTGCGGCTGGGCTACGACGTCGTGCGGGAGAACATCCTCCACAATGCCTGACCGCGGGCGGCGTCGGGGTCAGCCCAGGCGCGGGAACCGGTCGCCGCGGTGCACGGCGCCGAGCGCGGCCCGCCAGGCCTCGGCCGCGAGCACGGGGCGCAGGGCGTCCGGCGCCGTCGCGGCGGCGTCGCGCAGGGCCGCGGCGAGCTGCTCCTCGCCGGCGGCGGCGCGGGCCACCGGCGCCACGCCGAAGTCCGGCGGCAGGGAATAGGCCGCCAGGCGACGCGGCCCGCATGCGGCGGGAACCAGGCGCTCGAGGCGATGGGCCAGGACCTCGCGCGACCGGGCGGAGGCCCACGCGAGGTCCGCCTCGTCCGGCCGGACGGCCCCGAGCCGGGCGCCGGCGACCTGGTAGGCGTAGGCCAGCCGGTAGGCCGCGTCGGCGGCGGCGGCGAGGTCGGGCACCGCGGCGCGCGGATCGGAGGCGCCGACGTCCGGGACCGGGTCCGGGGCCACGCCCGGGGGAGGGCCCACGGGAGCCGAGCCGGGCTTGTCCGGCGCGTCCGGGCAGGCGCCGTCCACGGCCGCCGCCGCCTGGGCCGCGTCCCACACGGCGTCGGGGTCCGCGGGGTCCGCCGCGCCGGGGGCGGCGAAGACCGGGGAGGGCAGGGCGTCGGCGGCCCGGGGTCCGCCGACGG
Organism: Arthrobacter halodurans; assembly: GCF_041877255.1. Lineage (NCBI taxonomy): Bacteria > Bacillati > Actinomycetota > Actinomycetes > Micrococcales > Micrococcaceae > Arthrobacter > Arthrobacter halodurans. The sequence goes on along the minus strand of NZ_JBHDLJ010000008.1, from coordinate 86,548 downwards.
CCGCGGCCAGGCGCCGGGCCGCGAGCGCCTCCTCGAGCCCCGCGCCGAGCAGGGCCCGGGACCGCGTCCCCTCGGTCGCCAAGGAGGCCGACACCAGCGCGTTGCCCGACTCCGCGACGCGCGCCGCGAGTCCCAGCGGACCGGCGGCCGCCGGGTCGGGAACGGCCGGAAGGGCCAGGGCCGCCGCGGCGCGGCCGCCCGGTGTGAGCAAATCGACATGGCGTCCCACGACGCTGTGCACGGCGGACAGTTCGGGGGCAGGCCACGGCCTCCCGCGGCCGGCGTTCCCGACCGGGGCCACGCCGCCGACGGGCTCCGACTCCGTCCCGGGGTCCGGACGGGCGGCCATCCGCTCCGCGGCCGCCAGCAGGCCGGGGAGCAGCTCCTCGGCCGTCCGCGACGGCGGGTTCGCGACCTCGCCCGGCGGCCCCGGGGCGGCGCCGTTCTGCGGCCCCGCGGCGGTGCACAGGCCGGCGACGACGGCCACGACGATCCCCAGTCCCGCGGCCCGGCGGCACCGGCGCAGGGCGCGGCGCAGCGGGCGGTCGCCGGCGCCGCGGCGCGCGGCGGAGGCGTGGGGAAGGAAAGACATCGGTTCGATCATCCCACGGAGCGCGTGGCGCCGTCGTGTCCCGTTCCGGCTGCGGGCCGCGCCCGGGACGGCGTCCGGCGGGCGCCCCGGGCCACCGGGCGGAACCATTCGCCCCGGAAAGTCGATACTCTGTTAGGCACAACATCATCACGTGGGAGGAAAGAATGTCCGGCCAGTCGGCAGACACCCAGCAGGAGGCCGAGCGCCTCAGGAACTACCTGGAGCCCACCGTCGCCTCCCACGACCTCCATCTGGAGGAGGTCGAGGTGCGCGCCACGGCGGACCAGCGGACCGTGCACGTGGTCGTGGACCGCCGCGAGGGCACCGAGGGCGTGGACCTCGACTCGCTGGCCGAGGTCTCGCGCTCGCTGTCGGAGGCCATGGACGCCGATCCGGGAGACCGTGGCGCGGCCTACGACCTGGAGGTCTCCTCCTTCGGCGTCGGCCGGCCGCTGACCGAGCCGCGGCACTGGCGCCGCAACGTCGGCCGCCTCGTCAAGGTCAACCTCATCGGCGAGGAGAACATCGCCGGCCGGCTGGTCGAGGCCACGGAGGACGGCATCGTCGTCGTCCCGGACCTGCCCGTCAAGAAGGGCATGAAGCCCAAGCAGGGCGCCCCGCTCGCCCTCGGGTTCGACCGCGTCCGCCGCGGCACGGTCGATGTCGATTTCACCCGTCCGGAAGAGCCGGATGCCCACACGCCGCAGATCGACCACGAGGAAGAGGAGGCCTGACATGGATATCGACATGAGTGCGCTGCGCCTGTTGGAGCGCGAACGCGAAATCCCGCTGGAGCTGCTCATCCCGACCATCGAGCAGGCGCTGTTGATGGCCTACCACAAGTCGCCGGGCGCCATCGAGAAGGCCCGCGCCGAGCTGGACCGCAAGACGGGCCACGTGACCATCTGGGCGACCGACACGGACGAGGACGGCAACGAGCTCGCCGAGTTCGACGACACGCCGTCGGGATTCGGCCGCATCGCCGCAAGCACGGCCCGGCAGATCATCCTGCAGCGGCTGCGCGACGCCGAGGACGACAACATCCTGGGGCAGTTCCGCGGCAAGGAGGGCGAACTGGTCTCCGGCCAGATCCAGCAGGGCTCCAACCCGCACATGATCCAGGTGAACCTGGGCACCGTCGAGGCCGTGCTGCCGCCGCCGGAGCAGGTCCCGGGGGAGAAGTACACGCACGGCTCCCGGATCCGCGCCTACGTCACCGACGTGCACAAGGGCACCAAGGGCCCGTCGATCACGCTCTCGCGGTCGCATCCGAACCTCGTGCGGAAGCTGTTCGAGCTGGAGGTCCCCGAGATCGCCGACCGGTCCGTGGAGATCGTGGCCCTCGCCCGCGAGGCCGGGCACCGCACGAAGATGGCGGTCCGCGGCCGCGTCGCCGGCGTGAACGCCAAGGGCGCCTGCATCGGCGAGATGGGATCGCGCGTCCGCGCGGTCATGAACGAGCTCAACGACGAGAAGATCGACATCGTCGACTACAACGAGGACCCGGCGAAGTTCATCGCGAGCGCGCTGTCGCCCTCGCGGGTGAACTCGGTGACCATCACGGACCCCGCCACCCGGCAGGCGCGCGTCGTGGTGCCCGACTACCAGCTGTCGCTGGCCATCGGCAAGGAGGGCCAGAACGCCCGCCTCGCCGCCAAGCTGACCGGCTGGCGCATCGACATCGTCTCGGACGCGCCGAAGCCGGAGTAGCGCGCCGTGCCCCGCGCCGGAGGGCGGCGTCCCCGACGGGACGCCGCCCTCCCGCGTAGCGGCCTGCGCGCCGCCGAACGCGAAACGCGGTAGACTGGTCAATGGTCCGGGTCCGGGCCGACAGCCCGAAGCAGGAGTGTTTCCGAACGTGAGTGCGCAGCACAAGCCGCGGCGCACGTGCATCGGCTGTCGGACCACCGGCGAACAGGACCAGCTGACGCGGTGGGTCGTGGAGGCGGGCGAGGGCGGGAACGCCATCGTCGCCGATCCTTCCCGCCGCCGTTCCGGTCGGGGTGCCTGGTTGCACCCCTCTCCGGAATGCGCAGCCCTCGCCGTGAAGCGGCGGGCGTTCGCGCGGGCCTTCCGGGCCCCCGCAGACGCCGTCACGCTGGAAGCGGTGCTGGCAGCGCTGGGCGCGTTCCCCCGTGGGAGTCGCGCCGAAACAACCGTCCAACCTGAAAGCGGGTCAGAAAACTGATGGAAACCCGATGAGTGTCAAGCGATGAGCGCCTAGCTATGACACGGCAGTTAAGCGCAGCAATCGGCACGCCGTCCTCCGACGGCGGCCGCGCAAGCAAACCAAAGACGGTTCGTACCTGGCAGAAGTGAGTGCGGGGGCGGACCGAGACAGGAGAAATGTGGCTAAGGTCCGCGTACACGAGCTCGCCAAAGAGCTCGGCATCACTTCGAAGGATGCAGTCGCCAAACTGCAGGAGCTGGGCGAATTCGTCCGTTCCGCATCCTCGACCATTGAGGCGCCCGTCGTGAGGAAACTCCGCGACGCCTTCCCGGGAGGCCAGAAGCCGGCCGCGAAGCCGGCGACCAAGGCTCCCGCCCCGGCGCAGCCCGCCGCCCCGGCCGCGCCGTCGGCGCAGGACACCGCGCCGAAGGCCGCAGCGGCCCCGTCCGGTTTCAAGCCGGGCCCGAAGCCGGCGGCCCAGCCGGAGGCCCCGGTCGCCGCCCAGGCGCCCGAGCAGCCGACCGCCGAGGCGCCCGCCGCCCCGGAGACCGCCGCGGCGCAGCCCGAGGCCCCGGCCGAGCCGCGGTCCCAGGCTCCGCGTCCGGGCACCCGCCCGGCACCGGGCGCCAAGCCCGGCGCGCCGCGTCCGGGCAACAACCCGTTCTCCACGCAGCAGGGCATGCGCGGGGCCGGAGACTCCGAGCGTCCGGGTGGTCCGCGCCCCGGCGCAGCGCGTCCGGGCGCCAAGCCGGGCGCGCCGCGTCCGGGCAACAACCCGTTCGCCCCGCAGCAGGGCATGCGCTCCGGCGCGCCGCGTCCCGGCGGCGCCGGCGCCGCGGGACCGCGTCCCCCCGCGGGCCAGGGCGGTCCCCGTCCGGCCGGTGCCGCGCGTCCGGGCGGTCCCCGTCCGGCCGGCGCCGGAGCGGGAGGCCCCCGTCCGGGCGGCCCGCGTCCCACCCCGGGCATGATGCCCAACCGCACCGAGCGCCCCGCGGCGCCCGCGGGCGGCCGTCCCGGCGCGCCGGGACGCGGAGGCCCGGCACGTCCGGGCGGCGCCCCGGGCGGCGCCCCGGCAGGCGGCGGCTTCAAGGGCGGCGCCGGCCGCGGACGCGGCGGCACGCAGGGCGCCTTCGGCAAGGGAGGCGCCGGCCGCGGCAAGCAGCGCAAGTCCAAGCGGGCGAAGCGCCAGGAGCTCGAGCAGATGAGCGCCCCGTCGCTGGGCGGCGTGAGCGTGCCCCGCGGCAACGGCGAGACCATCGTCCGGCTGCGGCGCGGCGCGTCGATCACCGACTTCGCCGACAAGATCGAGGCGAACCCGGCGGCGCTCGTGACCGTCCTGTTCCACCTGGGCGAGATGGCCACGGCCACGCAGTCCCTGGACGAGGCCACGTTCGACGTGCTCGGCGCCGAGCTCGGCTACAAGGTGCAGGTCGTGTCGCCGGAGGACGAGGAGCGCGAGCTGCTCGAGTCCTTCGACATCGACCTGGACCAGGAGCTCGAGGACGAGGGCGACGAGGACCTCATGTCCCGTCCGCCGGTCGTGACCGTGATGGGCCACGTCGACCACGGCAAGACCCGTCTGCTCGACGCGATCCGCAAGACGAACGTGATCGAGGGCGAGGCCGGCGGCATCACCCAGCACATCGGCGCCTACCAGGTCCAGCACGAGCACGAGGGCACCGACCGCGCCATCACCTTCATCGACACCCCGGGCCACGAGGCGTTCACCGCCATGCGTGCCCGTGGCGCGAAGGTCACGGACATCGCGGTGCTGGTCGTCGCGGCGGACGACGGCGTCATGCCGCAGACCGTCGAGGCGCTCAACCACGCCCAGGCGGCCGGCGTGCCGATCGTCGTCGCGGTGAACAAGACCGACAAGGAGGGCGCGAAGCCGGACAAGGTCAAGGGCCAGCTCACCGAGTACGGCCTGGTTCCCGAGGAGTATGGCGGCGACACCATGTTCGTCCACGTCTCCGCGCTGAAGATCGAGGGCATCGACGAGCTGCTCGACGCCGTCCTGCTCACCGCCGACGCGGCGCTGGACATGCGGGCGAACCCGAACAAGGACGCCCGCGGCATCGCGATCGAGGCGAACCTGGACAAGGGCCGCGGCGCTGTCGCGACCGTGCTGGTCCAGTCCGGAACCCTGCACGTCGGCGACACCATCGTCGCCGGGCAGGCGCACGGACGCGTCCGCGCCATGTTCAACGAGAAGGGCGAGAACCTCGAGTTCGCCGGGCCGTCGCGCCCCGTCCAGGTCCTCGGGCTGTCCACGGTGCCCCGCGCCGGAGACACGTTCCTGGTGACCCACGACGAGCGCACGGCACGCCAGATCGCCGAGAAGCGCGAGGCGGCGGACCGCAACGCGGCCCTGGCCAAGCGCCGCAAGCGCATCACCCTGGAGGACTTCGACCAGGCCGTGGCGGAGGGCAAGATCGACACCCTCAACCTCATCCTCAAGGGCGACGTCTCCGGTGCCGTGGAGGCCCTGGAGGACTCCCTGCTCAAGATCGACGTGGGCGAGGGCGTCCAGCTGCGGGTCATCCACCGCGGCGTCGGCGCCATCACCCAGAACGACGTCAACCTCGCCACCGTGGACAGCGCCATCATCATCGGCTTCAACGTCCGCCCGGCGGAGCGCGTCGCCGAGCTGGCCGACAAGGAGGGCGTCGACATGCGCTTCTACTCGGTCATCTACGCGGCGATCGACGACATCGAGCTGGCGCTGAAGGGCATGCTGAAGCCGGAGTACGAAGAGGTCCAGCTGGGGTCGGCGGAGGTCCGCGAGGTCTTCCGTTCCTCCAAGTTCGGCAACATCGCCGGCTCGATCGTCCGCTCCGGCACCATCCGGCGCAACGCCAAGGCGCGGGTCAGCCGCGACGGCAAGGTCATCGGCGAGAACCTCTCCGTGGACTCGCTCAAGCGGTTCAAGGACGACGCCACCGAGGTCCGCGAGGGCTTCGAGTGCGGTATCGGCCTGGGGTCGTTCAACGACGTCAAGGAAGGCGACTTCATCGAGACGTACGAGATGCGCGAGAAGCCGCGCAACTAACACGACCGGTCGGCCGACGACGGCGGGCCCCGCCACGGCGGGTGTCCGCCGTCGTCGTCCGCTCCCGCAATTTCCCCCCACAGCACTCCGAAGGAGGCACCATGGCCGATCCGGCCCGCGCGGCACGGCTCGCGCAACGCATCAAGGTGGTCGTCGCCCAGGCGCTCGGCAAGGTCGTGAAGGACCCCCGCGTCGAGGGCGTGACGGTCACGGACGCCCGCGTCACGAACGACCTGCAGCACGCCACCATCTACTACACCGTCTTTGGCGACGAGGAGGCCAAGGAGGGCGCCCGCGCGGCGCTGGAGAAGGCCAAGGGGGTCCTGCGCAAGGAGGTCGGGCGCAACGTCACCGTGCGGCTCACCCCGAGCCTGGAGTTCGTCCCGGACGAGATCCCGGTCAACGCGTCCCACCTCGAGGAGCTGCTCCGCGAGGCCAAGGCGCGCGACGCCGAGGTCGCGGCGCTCGCCCAGGGTGCCGTCCATGCCGGGGAGCCCGACCCGTACAAGCGGGACGAGGACGAGCCGGACGAGGACGCGGCGGACGACGACGCGTCCGTGGACGGGGACGGCGCGCCCCGCGCCTAGCCGTCGCGCCCCACGGGGGCCGGAACGCGGGAGGAATCCCGCGCTCCGGCCCCCGAACGCGTTCCCGGGCGGGTCCACCGTTCGCGCTCCGCGGCCGCGGTGCGCCGGGCGCCGCCCCGCCGCGCCTATACTGGGGGGCGTGAAAACAGGTCTCGAGAACACCCCGTCCGGCGTCGGCTCCGGCCTGGTGATCGTCGACAAGCCGCAGGGCTGGACCAGCCACGACGTCGTCGGCCGCACGCGCCGGCTCGCCGGCACCCGGAAGGTCGGCCACGCCGGAACCCTCGACCCGATGGCCACCGGGGTGCTCGTCGTGGGGGTCAACAAGGCCACGCGCCTCCTGACCTACATCGTCGGCGTCTCCAAGACCTACACCGCCACCATGCGGCTCGGCGAGACGACGGTGACCGACGACGCCGAGGGGGAGCTGGTCCAGGCCCGCATCGCGGCCGCCGTGACCGGCGACATGATCCGCGCGGAGGTGCTGAAGCTGACGGGGGAGATCCTGCAGGTGCCCTCCAGCGTGAGCGCCATCAAGGTCGACGGCGAGCGGTCGTACGCCCGCGTCCGCAAGGGCGAGGACGTGGCCCTGGCCGCGCGCCCCGTGACGGTCGGCCGCTTCGAGGTCCACGACGTCCGCCGCGAGCGCGGCGGCAAGGTCCTGGACGTCGACGTCACCGTGGACTGCTCCTCCGGAACGTACGTCCGCGCCCTCGCGCGCGACCTCGGCGAGGCGCTCGGCGTGGGCGGACACCTGACCGCCCTGCGGCGCACGCGCGTGGGCCCCTACGGGATCGACGCCGCGAGGACCATGGAGCAGCTGGCCGGGAACTTCGAGATGCTCCCGCTCGACGACGCGGCGCGCGCCCTGTTCCCGAACCGGGAACTCACGGCCGAGGAGACCACCGAGCTGTCCTTCGGCCGCCGCGTCGCCCCGAACGACGACGGCGCGGTCACCGCGGCCTTCGCCCCCGACGGCACCCTGGTGGCGCTGCTGAAGAACAAGGGCGACGCGGCGAAACCCGACATCGTCTTCGCCACGGCCTGACCGGCGCGCCACGGCGTGACCGCCGTGCCGAGACCGCCGCGCCGCCGCCACACCACCCGAAAGGAACATCCCCCCGTGATCGTCGACGGCTTCTTCATCGCCGGCGCCGCGCTCTGCGCCGCGTCGGTCCTCCTGGGCGTCGTCGCCGCCGTGATCCGCAACCACCCCGACGACTTCGCCATCCTGGGGCTCGCGGCGGTCGAACTGTTCCTGGTGGTCTACGGCGTCGCGGCCGCGGTCCGGCAGGCGGGCGGGGAGGGCCCCGCGGGGGAGGCCTGGGAGTTCTGGGGCTACCTGGCCACCGCCCTGCTGGTGCCGGTCATCGCGTTCTGGTGGGCCGTGACGGACAAGACCCGCTGGTCCAACGTCGTGCTGGCGGCCGCCGGCGCCACGATCTTCGTCATGCTGTACCGCATGGAACAAATCTGGGACGGAGCCCTCCCCGCATGAGCCACACCACGCCCCGGCCCGAAGCCGGGCAGCGCCAGAGCGGCCTGGGACGCATCATCATCGCCGTCTACGGCGTCTTCGCGCTGTCGTCGACGGCACGCGCGGCGTACCAGATCGCCACCAAGTTCGAGGAGGCGCCCCTGGCCTACTCGCTCAGCGCCCTCGCCGCGCTCGTGTACATCCTGGCGACGCTGGCGCTGGCCTCGCACAAGCCCGGCAGCTGGCGGCTGTCGCTGGTGGCGCTGCTGATCGAGCTGGGCGGCGTGCTGGTCATCGGCGCGCTCAGCTACGCGCTGCCCGGGCAGTTCTCCCATCCGACCGTCTGGTCGCACTTCGGGCAGGGCTACGGCTACGTGCCGCTGGTCCTGCCGATCGTCGGCCTCTGGTGGATCTTCCGGCACCGGCCGTAGCGGGCGCCGCCCGAATGGGTCGCGGCGCGCCCATCGTCCATAATGGAACAGGCGTTCGCCCGCCAACAGCAAGCCAGACCCACAAAGGAGCACCGTGCACTACTGGAAAGGCCTCGAAGCCGTGCCGGCCGGCTACGGACCCTCAGTGGTGACGCTGGGGAACTTCGACGGCGTCCACCGCGGCCACCGCGCGGTGCTGCGCCGACTCGTCGACGCGGCGCGCGAGCGGGGGGCGACGGCCGTGGCCATCAGCTTCAACCCCCACCCCGCCCAGGTGCACCGCCCCGGGACCTGCCCCCCGCTGATCATGGGGATCGAGGACCGCATCGACTCGCTGGCGGAGAGCGGCGTCGACGCGCTGCTGATGATCCGCTACACGCTGGAGTTCGCCCAGGCCACCGCGGAGCAGTTCGTCAAGGAGGTCTTCGTGGACCGACTGGGCGCCCGGGCCGTCGTCATCGGCCACGACGTGCGCTTCGGCCGCGACAACGAGGGCGACTTCGACACGATGGTCGAGCTCGGCCGCCTCCACGGCTTCGAGGTCCTCGGCATCGACGACATCGGCGAGGACCGCCGGTGGTCCTCGACGTGGATCCGCGAGGCGCTCGTCAACGGCGACGTCCACACGGCCAGCGACATCCTCGGCAGGCCGCACCGGATGCGCGGCGAGGTCGTCCACGGGGCCGCGCGCGGGCGCGCGCTGGGCTTCCCCACGGCCAACCTGTCCACCGACGCGTCCGGCATCATCCCCGCGGACGGGGTCTACGCCGGATGGCTGGTGGACGAGGCCGGCGTCCGCTGGCCCGCCGCGATCTCCGTCGGCTCCAACCCCACCTTCGAGGGCGTCAGCCGCCAGGTCGAGGCGCACGTGATCGACCGGCCCACGGAGGCCGTGGAGGACTTCGACCTCTACGGCCAGCAGGTCGTCGTCGAGTTCGTCGCGCGGCTCCGGCCGATGGTCGCCTACCGCGGCGTCGAGGCCCTCATCGAGCAGATGCGCGACGACGTCGAGAACAGCCGCGCGATCCTGGCCGCGGATTGAGCCTGCGCGACCATCCACCCGTCCCCAACCTCCCGGGCCGCGCCCCCGGGCTCGACGGCGCGGCGCGCCGCGAGCTCGGCGGGGCCTTCCGCGCCGGGGGCGAGCACTACGACGCCGTCCGCCCCGGCTACCCCGACGCGGCCGTGGACTTCATGCTGCCCGCCGGCGCGCGCGACGCGGCCGACCTGGGCGCGGGCACGGGCATCCTCACCGCGCTGCTCGCGGCCCGGGGGCTGCGCGCCACCGCCGTCGACCCCTCGGCGGACATGCTGGCCCAGCTGCGCCGCAAGCTGCCCGATGTCCCCGCGGTCGAGGCCACGGCCGAGGCGACCGGGCTCCCGGACGCCGCGTTCGACGCCGTGCTCTGCGCCCAGGCCTGGCACTGGGTGGACCCCGACGCGGCGTCCGCGGAGGCCGCGCGCATCCTGCGCCCCGGCGGCACGCTGGGCCTGGTGTGGAACCAGCTGGACGTGACCGTCCCGTGGGTGCACCGCCTGAGCCGGATCATGCACGCCGGCGACGTGCACCGCCCGCACTTCCGGCCGGCGGTGGGGCCGCAGTTCGCCGAACCCGAGCCACTCGGGGCGCGGTGGGACCAGCGGACCACGCCCGAGGGCCTGCTCGAGCTCGCGAAGAGCCGCAGCTACTACCTCCGCGCCAACGAGGCCACCCGCGCCAAGGTCCTCGGGAACCTGCGCTGGTACCTCTTCGAGCACCTCGGACACGCCCCCCGCGCGGAACTGGCGCTCCCGTACTTCACACACGCCTGGCGCGCGGCCCGGCGCTGACGGTCCCGCGCGCGGGCGGGCCCGCCGGGAGGCTGATGCTAGACTGTCCGGTGGTGCCCGCTGCAGTCCGCGGTTGCGCGGCACCGGTGCCGGAGACGGCACGCTCCATGTTCGCGGTACAACTCTAGGAGTTCACGTGGCACTCGACGCCGCAGTCAAGACCGAAATCATCAAGGCGTACGCCACCCACGAGGGCGACACCGGCTCGCCGGAAGTGCAGATCGCCGTGATGTCCCGTCGCATCCTGGATCTGACGGAGCACCTCAAGATGCACAAGCACGACCACCACACCCGCCGCGGCCTCATGGCCCTGGTCGGTCGCCGCCGCCGCATGCTGGGCTACCTGAAGGACACCGACATCGAGCGCTACCGCTCGCTGATCGAGCGCCTCGGCCTGCGCCGCTAGCCGGACGCGCGGGCGGTCCCCGCGCCGGGTCCAACCCGGCGCGGGGCGCCGCCCGAAGCCCGGTCGGGGCGCATGCCCCACCACCGCACAGAGAAAACACCAGGAGCCAACCCGCATCGCGCGCATTCGCGGTCCTCGGTAGTGGTCTACGGGAAGCCCGGCACGCAGCCGGCGCCCGTGGGCCTCGATCGAAGACCGGGTGCCGCCTCCGGCCGATCCGGAACAGATGCCGGTTGCCTCCGCAACAACAGAAACGGAGGTGACTCTCCATGGAGGGTCCCGAAATCCAGTTCGCCGAAGCCGTCATCGACAACGGCCGCTATGGCCAGCGCACCATCCGCTTCGAGACCGGCCGCCTCGCCCAGCAGGCCGCCGGCGCGACGCTCGTCTCGATCGACGACGACACCTCGATGCTGTCCGCCACCACGGCCGGCAAGCACCCCCGCGAAGGGTTCGACTTCTTCCCGCTGACCGTTGACGTCGAGGAGCGGATGTACGCCGCCGGCCGCATCCCGGGCAGCTTCTTCCGCCGCGAGGGCCGCCCGTCGACGGAGGCCATCCTGGCCTGCCGCCTGATGGACCGCCCGCTGCGCCCGGCCTTCGTCAAGGGCCTGCGCAACGAGGTCCAGGTCGTCGTGACGATCCTGTCCATCAACCCGGACGACCTCTACGACGTGGTCGCCATCAACGCGTCCTCCATGTCCACCCAGCTGAGCGGCCTGCCGTTCTCCGGGCCGATCGGCGGCGTCCGCGTCGCACTGGTCGACGACGGCGCCGGCGCCCAGTGGGTCGCCTTCCCGAAGCACTCCCAGCTTCAGGACGCCGTGTTCAGCATGGTCGTGGCCGGCCGCGTTGCCGGCGACGACGTGAACATCATGATGGTCGAGGCCGAGGCCACCGACAACGCCTGGAACCTCATCAAGGAGCGCGGCGCCACCGCCCCGACCGAGGAGGTCGTGGCCCAGGGCCTCGAGGCCGCCAAGCCGTTCATCCAGGTCCTCTGCGACGCGCAGGCCGACCTGGCCGCCCGCGCCGCCAAGCCGACCGTCGAGTTCCCGGTCTTCCGCGACTACGAGGACGATGTCTTCGCCGCGGTCGAGTCCCTGGCCTACGGCAAGGTCACCGACATCTTCGCCATCGCCGACAAGCAGGAGCGCGAGAACGCCTCCAGCGCCCACCGCGACGAGGTGCTCGAGCAGCTCGCCGGCGAGGGCAAGGAGTTCGAGGGACGCGCGGGCGAGGTCGGCAAGGCCGTCCAGGCCGTCACGAAGAAGGTCGTCCGCCAGCGCATCCTCAAGGAGCAGGTCCGCATCGACGGCCGCGGCCTGACGGACATCCGCCAGCTCACCGCAGAGGTCGAGGTCCTGCCGCGCGTGCACGGCTCCGCGATCTTCGAGCGCGGCGAGACCCAGATCATGGGCGTCACCACGCTGAACATGCTCAAGATGGAGCAGCAGATCGACTCGCTGTCGCCGGTGACGCGCAAGCGCTACATGCACAACTACAACTTCCCGCCGTACTCCACCGGCGAGACCGGCCGCGTCGGGTCCCCGAAGCGCCGCGAAATCGGCCACGGCGCCCTCGCCGAGCGCGCGCTGGTGCCCGTGCTGCCGTCCCGCGAGGAGTTCCCCTACGCGATCCGCCAGGTCTCCGAGGCGCTGAGCTCCAACGGCTCGACGTCGATGGGCTCCGTCTGCGCGTCGACCCTGTCGCTGCTCAACGCCGGCGTGCCGCTGCGCGCCCCGGTCGCGGGCATCGCCATGGGCCTCGTCTCCGACCAGGTGGACGGCCAGACCCGCTACGCGGCGCTGACCGACATCCTGGGCGCCGAGGACGCGTTCGGCGACATGGACTTCAAGGTCGCCGGAACGTCCGAGTTCGTCACGGCCATCCAGCTGGACACCAAGCTCGACGGCATCCCGGCCTCCGTGCTGGCCGCCGCGCTGACGCAGGCCCGCGAGGCGCGCCTGCACATTCTCTCGGTCATGAACTCGGCGATCGAGACGCCGGACGAGCTCTCCGAGTTCGCGCCGCGCATCATCTCCGTCAAGATCCCGGTGGACAAGATCGGCGAGGTCATCGGCCCGAAGGGCAAGATGATCAACCAGATCCAGGAGGACACCGGCGCGGACATCTCCATCGAGGACGACGGCACCGTGCTGATCGGCGCGACCAACGGCGAGTCCGCCGAGGCCGCCCGCTCCGCCATCAACGCCATCGCCAACCCGATGGTCCCCGAGGTGGGCGAGCGGTACGTGGGCACGGTCGTGAAGCTGACCACCTTCGGCGCGTTCGTGTCCCTGACGCCGGGCCGCGACGGACTGCTGCACATCTCGGAGCTGCGCAAGCTCTCCGGCGGCAAGCGCGTGGACGACGTCGAGGACGTCGTCTCCGTCGGCCAGAAGATCCAGGTGGAGATCACCAAGGTCGACGACCGCGGAAAGCTCTCGCTCGCCCCGGTCGTCGCCGAGGACGCGTCCGACGCCGCGGTTCCCGCAGAGTAGGCACGTACCCCACGATGGCAATGATTCCTCTGCCGCTCCACGGCTCTGGAATGTCCCCGTCCCCGGCGGGAGCGCACGCTCCCATCGAGGACGGGGACCCCACGATCCTGCACGGGGAGGCCGGAGGGGCGCTGGTGCGCCGCTCCGTCCTCCCCGGCGGGGTCCGGGTCCTGACCGAGGCCATGCCCGGCCAGCGCTCCGCCACGATCGGCTTCTGGATCGGCGTCGGCTCGCGCGACGAGGCCGACGGCCAGCACGGCTCGACCCACTTCCTCGAACACCTGCTCTTCAAGGGCACCACCCGCCGCACGGCGCTCGAGATCGCGTCGGCCTTCGACGAGGTCGGCGGGGAGTCCAACGCCGCGACGGCGAAGGAAAACACCTGCTACTTCGCGCGGGTCCTCGACTCGGACCTCGCGCTCGCGATCGACGTCATCGCCGACATGGTCACCTCCGCCGTCCTGGACCCGGACGAGCTGGAGCAGGAGCGGGACGTCATCCTGGAGGAGATCGCGATGGACAGCGACGATCCGGGGGACGTCGCCCACGAGAAGTTCGTCGCCGCGGTCCTCGGCGACCACCCACTGGGGCGCCCCATCGGCGGGACCCCGGAGGCCATCCTGGCCGTTCCGCGCGCGTCCGTCGTGGACCACTACGCGCGCTACTACACGCCCGGCGAGCTCGTCGTGACCGCCGCCGGATCCCTGGACCACGACGAGGTCTGCGCGCGCGTCCTCGAGGCGCTGCGCGCGTCCGGCTGGGAGCTGGACGAGAACGCCCGGCCCCGGCCGCGCCGCGCCACGGAGCCCGCCGAGATCCACGGCCAGCACACCATCGACGTCGTCCGCCGCCCGGTGGAGCAGACGAACATCATCATGGGCTGCCCCGGCATCGTCGCCACCGACGAGCGCCGGCACACCATGAGCGTCCTCAACGCCGTCCTCGGCGGAGGCATGTCCTCCCGGCTCTTCCAGGAGATCCGCGAGAAGCGGGGACTGGTGTACTCCACCTACTCCTTCTCCGCGGCCTATTCCGACGCCGGGTACTTCGGCATGTACGCCGGCTGTTCCCCGGCCAAGACGGGGCAGGTCATCACCCTGCTGGGCGCGGAGCTGGACAAGCTCGCCGCCGACGGCGTCACGGACGAGGAACTGCGCAAGGCCGTCGGACAGCTGTCCGGGGGCATGGTGCTGGCCCTGGAGGATCCGGGGTCCCGGATGTCGCGGCTCGGCCGCGCCGAACTCGTGACGGGCGTCTTCCACGACATCGACGAGTCGCTGGACCGCATCAAGGCCGTGACCCGCGAGCAGGTGCAGGCGCTGGCCCGCGAGCTCGCCGGGCGCCGCCGCACGGTCACGGTCGTCGGCCCGTTCGACGACGCCTCAGACTTCGGCCTCTAGCGCCGGAGGGCCCGTCGCGCCCACGGATTGCCCGGATGGGCGCCCCGGGGGCTACCATGGACGGTGCCTGTGGCACGGATCACCGCCGCGGCTGTTCCGTCATTCGCTGGGAGAGGTGCTGTCATGATCGATTGGTCCGCCGTTGAGACATTCCTGGGGGACGTCGGCAGCGTCGTCTGGGGACCCTTCCTGCTGATTCCGCTGCTCCTCGGAACGGGTCTCTACCTGACCATCCGGCTCGGCGGGCTGCAGATCCTCAAGCTCGGCGTGGCGCTGCGCCTCGGGCTGCTGACCCGCAGCGACAAGGGCGCCGAGGGGGACATCTCGCAGTTCCAGGCCCTGACCACCGCGCTCGCGGCGACGGTGGGCACCGGCAACATCGTCGGCGTCGCCACGGCCATCGGCATCGGCGGCCCGGGCGCCCTGTTCTGGATGTGGGTGACCGGCCTGCTCGGCATGGCGTCCAAGTACTCCGAGGCGTTCCTGGGTGTGCGCTACCGCGGCACCGACGCGGCCGGCGAGAAGTCCGGCGGGCCCCAGTACTACCTGGAGCGCGGCATCAGGGGCCCGCTTGGGAAAATCCTGGGGCTGTCGTTCGCGATCTTCGCGACGCTCGCCTGCTTCGGCATCGGCAACATGACGCAGGGCAACTCGATCGCCTCCAACCTGGAAAGCAGCTTCAGCGTCCCGCTGTGGATCACCGGCGCGATCCTCACCGCGATGACGCTGGTCGTCCTGGTCGGCGGCATCAAGTCTATCGGCCGCGTGACCGCCGCGTTCGTGCCGATCATGATCATCTTCTACGTCGCCGGCGCGCTGTTCATCCTCATCGCGAACATCGAGGGAGTGCCCGCCGCGTTCGCCCAGATCTTCTCGGACGCCTTCACCGGGACGTCGGCGGTCGGCGGCTTCGCCGGGTCGACGATCATCCTCGCGGTCCAGTACGGCGTGGCCCGCGGCATCTTCTCCAACGAATCCGGCATGGGATCGGCCGCCATCGCGGCGGCCGCCGCCCAGACCACCCACCCCGTGCGCCAGGGGCTGGTGTCGATGACGCAGACCTTCATCGACACGATCATCGTGGTCAGCTGCACGGGCCTGGTGATCGTCACCACCGGCGTGTGGAACCAGACCGACCCGGAGACCGGCGAGCAGATCTCCCCGGCGGTCATGACAGGCGAGGCGTTCACCACGGGGCTGCCGGGGGACTGGGGCCACGGGATCGTGACCGTCGGCCTGGTCATGTTCGCTTTCTCCACGATCCTCGGCTGGGCCTACTACGGCGAGCGGAACGTCGAGCGGCTGTTCGGCCGCCGGGCCGTGACGCCCTTCCGCGTGCTGTTCTCGCTGGTCGTCTTCGTGGGCTGCACGGTGCAGCTCGGCGTCGTCTGGAACTTCTCCGACGTCATGAACGGCCTGATGGCCCTGCCCAACCTCATCGGCCTGCTCCTCCTGTCCGGCCTGATCGTGCGCGAGACGCGCCACTACCTGAAGCACGATCCGCGCCTCGAGGCGAGCAAGGAAGAGATCGAGGCGTTCATGAAGGACCAGCCGGGCTGGGACCAGTGGAAGTCCGGCGACGTGGTGGGCTCCAGCCACCACTACGGCGTCAAGTAGCGGCCACGGGGCCCGCGTCCAGCAGACGCAGGATGCGGGTCTCCGGGCCGCCGCGCAGCGCCGGCGCGGTCCCCGTGCCCCACACCTCGGAGCGCAGGCGCGCGAGGAACAGCTCGGCCTGCGCCTCGGCGGCGAAGTCCAGCTCGACGACGACGCGGCGGTCGTCCCCGACGGGTTGGGCCACCCGCGCGGCCAGCACGCCCGAGCCCGCGCGGTCCAGCGGATCCGCGTCGTAGGCCGTTCTCCAGGCTCCGTACGACGAGATGCCGTGTTCGATCTGCAGCGTGTACATCCCGAGCCTCCCCGGTCCGGGGACGGGGCCGGCCGCCCCGCCCGGTGCCACCACCGTAGGACCGGGCCGGCCGGGAGTCCACACCGGGGCGGCTAGCCCCCGGCGAAGGGCGGGAGGACGTCCACGACGTCGTCCTCGGCCAGCGGGCGCCCGGCGTCCCGCTCGTTCACCTCGTTGACCAGGAAGCTGGAGCGCGAGATCACGCGGTCCAGCCGTGGCGCGCCCGCGCGGCCCGGTGCGGTTCCGCGGCCCGGTGCGGTTCCGCTGCCCCCGGGCCCGGACAGGGAGGCCGCCGGGCCCCGGGGGGCGGCGGACCGCAAGACGGAGGACTCCAGGACGGGGGCCGCGTGCGCGTCGCCGACGTGCCGCAGGAGCGCGCCGAGCGTGCCTCCGCCGTCCGCGATGTCCCCCAGCGCCACGTGCTCCTCGCGCACGCCCGCAGCGGCCGCCGCCGCGGCGTAGTACCTGATGCGCGGCACCTAGCCCCCGATCGCGCTCATGGAGCGGTCCGGCTGCACGAAGTCGTCGGCGCCGAGCCCGGTGTGGCCCATGCCGTGGGCCCGCGGCTTGGCCCACATCGCGGCGCGCCAGCGGTCGGCGACCTCGCGGTCGGTGGCCCCCGAGCGCAGCAGGGCCGTCAGGTCCGTCTCCTCGCGCGAGAAGAGGCAGCTCATCACGCGTCCCTCGGCCGTGATGCGGGTGCGCCGGCAGTCGGCGCAGAACGGCTCCGTCACGGAGGCGATGATCCCCACCGTGCCCAGCACGACGCCGGGTTCGCGCTTCGAGGCCACCCGGTACCTCTCGGCCGGCGCGCCGTCGCGGTCGCCCGGGTCGACCGTGAGGTCGTACTCGCCGCGCAGGAGCTCGCGGGTGTCCTCGGCCGTGACCATGTTGTCGCGGCGCCACCCGTGGTCGGCGTCCAGCGGCATCTGTTCGATGAAGCGCAGTTCGTAGCCGTGCAGCAGCGACCACGCCAGCAGCTCGGGCGCCTCGGCGTCGTTGATACCGCGCATCAGCACGGCATTGATCTTCAGCGGGGTGAGGCCGGCCGCGGAGGCGGCGTCGATGCCGGCCATGACGCGGCCGAGGAAGTTGCGGCGCGCCAGGCGCTCGAAGGACTCGGCGTGCAGCGTGTCCAGGGAGACGTTGATCCTGCTCAGGCCGGCGTCGGCGAGGGCGCGGGCCTTCTCGGCCAGGCCGACGCCGTTGGTGGTCATGGAGATCGGCAGGTCGGGGTGGTCGCCGCGGACCGCGGCGATGATGTCCGCGAGGTCGTGACGGACCAGGGGCTCGCCGCCCGTGAGGCGCAGTTCGCGCACGCCGAGGTCCTGGACCCCGATGCGCACCAGGCGGCGGATCTCCGCCGCCGTGAGCAGCCGCTCCTTGGGCAGCCAGGCGAGCCCGTCCGCCGGCATGCAGTAGGTGCAGCGGAGGTTGCACTTGTCGATCAGCGAGATGCGCAGGTCGGTGGCGACCCGCCCGAACCGGTCGACGAGCCGCTGATCGCCCGCCGGCGCGGCGGGCGGTGCGGGTGGCGGAAGCGCGGGCATGCCCAGCGCCACCGGCGCCCGGCCGTCGGGGGCTCCCGGGGGCTGCGCTGTTTGTTCCATGACATCGAGCGTAGACCACTCGCGCGGCGAAATCAGCGGTTCTCCGCCGACGGCCGGCCGGCGACGGCGCCCGAGCGCCGGATCCCTTCCGGCGCCGCGTCCACCCGCCGCGCCGGTCCGTCTTGAGCGTCGCATATGCGGCGCCTATCATCTGATCATGACGCAGTTGAGGATTTCGGACGCGGCCCGCTTTCTCGGGGTCAGCGACGACACCGTGCGCCGGCTCATCGACGCCGGACGCCTGTCCGCGCTTCGGGATGGCTCGGGGCGCGCGGTGGTCGACGGCAGGGAGCTCGCCGAGCACATCCGCGCGGCCGCCGCGGCGCCCGAGGACCGGATCGACGTGTCCAGCTCCGCCCGCAACCGCTTCGTGGGCCTCGTGACCGAGGTGGTGTCCGACCGCGTGATGTCCCAGGTCGAGATGCAGTGCGGCCCCTTCCGCGTGGTTTCGCTGATGAGCAGCGAGGCTGTCCGCGAGCTCGGCCTGGAGCCCGGGACCGTCGCGACCGCCGTCGTGAAGTCGACCAGCGTGATCATCGAAACGGAGCGCAGGAAGTGACTCACCGGCGCCCGAAAACCCGCCCGGTCGGCGCGGCATCCCGGGCGGCATTCCGGGCGGCGCGCCGTGCGTGCGCGCTGGCCGCGCTGCTGGCCGCGGTCCTGCTCGCCGGCTGCGGAGCCCCCGGCGCCGCCCACCCCGGCGCGGACCCCGCCGCGTCGGACCAGGGGCGCGGGGCCTCCGACATCGGCTTCTTCGCCGCCGCCTCGCTGACCGACGTCGCACCCCTGCTGACGGCCGCGTACGCGCGCGAGACGGGCGACACCCGTGGGATCCCCATCAACCTGGCGTCCTCGGCCCGGTTGGTGCAGCAGGCCAATTCGGGAGAGGTCCCGGACGTGATGGTCACCGCGGACGCCGCGTCCCTCGACGCGCTCGCCCGGCCGGGGGAGTTCCGCCGCCTGGGCGACGTGGCGCTGAATCGGCTCGTGATCGCGGTGAGGCCCGGATCGGGCATCGCCGACGCCGGCGGGCTGGCCACCGCCGGCGCCGTCGCCCTCTGCGCGCCCAGCGTCCCCTGCGGCCGGGCGGCCGGCGACTACCTGGAGCGCAAGGGGCTGCGTCTGGCGACCGTGACCGAGGAGGACAGCGTCCGCGCCGTGCTGTCCAAGGTCGCCAGCGGACAGGTCGACGCGGGGTTCGTCTACGCGACCGACGCGGCCGCCGCCGGGGACGCGGTCGAGACGGTGCCGCTGGACGTGGAGATCGCGCCGAACGCCTACCCCCTGCTGCTCGCCGCGGACGCGCCCGCGGCGGCCGAGTCGTTCGCCGCGTGGCTCCTCGGGGACACCGCGGCCGGGATCCTCGCCGAAGCGGGCTTCGAACGCCCGTGACGTCACGCCGCTCCTTCTCCCCGCGGCTCCGCCGCGCCACCACGCCGCGGTGGCTCTGGGCGCCCGCCGCCGTCGCCCTGGTGCTGCTGGCCGGGCCGCTGGTGGCGCTCCTCGGCGCCGCGGACTGGCAGCAGCTGCCCGAGATCCTCGCGCGTCCCGCGTCGCGGACCGCGCTCGGGCTCTCGCTCGCCACCTCCGCCGCCAGCACGGTGCTGTGCCTGCTGCTGGGGCTTCCGCTGGCGGTGCTCCTGTCGCGGCTGGGCGGGCCCGCGCTGCAGCTCCTCCGCGGCATCCTGGTGGTGCCGCTGGTCCTCTCGCCCGTCGTCTCCGGACTCGCCCTGCTCTACTTCTGGGGCCGCCAGGGACTTTTGGGCGGATGGCTGGACGCCGCGGGGCTCGGCGTCGGCTTCACGCCCGCGGCCGTCGTCGTGGTCCAGGTCTTCGTCGCGCTGCCCTTCCTCGTCGTCGCGGCGCTGAGCAGCATCGAGGCGGTCGACGCCGACCTGGAACTCTCGGCCGCCAACGCCGGTGCCGGGGCCGGACAGGTCCTGCGCCACATCACGCTGCCCCTCGCGGCGCCGGGCATCGTGGTCGGGACGCTGCTGGCCTTCGCGCGCTCGCTGGGGGAGTACGGCGCCACGATCACGTTCGCGGGCTCGGTGGAGGGCCGCACGCGCACGCTCCCGCTGCAGATCGAACTGGCGCTGAACTCCAACGACCCGCAGGCCGCCGTCGGGCTCTCGCTCATCCTCATCGGCTTCTACCTGATCGTGCTGATCCTCGCCGGGGCAGGCGTCAACGGCGTCTTCCGCCGCTGAGCCGGCGGCGCCGGCCGTAGGATAAGCGCATGGACCACTCCTTCCGGCGCACCGTCGGCGAGCACCGCGACGCCGTCCGGGCCCTGCTGTCCGCGCTGGCGCCCGCGCTGGGCACGGAGACCGTGCCGCTGGCGGCCGCGGCCGGGCGCATCCTCGCCGCCGACCTGCGGGCCCCGCGCAGCCTGCCGCCCTTCGACAACTCGCAAATGGACGGCTACGCCGTGCGCGCGGCCGAGCTCGCGGCGGGGCCGGGGCCGACGCTGGCCCGGCCGATCCCCGCCGGCGCCGACGCGCCGTTCCTGGAGCCAGGAACGGCCGCGCCGATCATGACGGGTGCCATGCTGCCGCGCGGCGCCGACGCGGTCGTCCCCGTGGAAGCCACGGATCCCCCGTCCTTTCCCGCGTTCGTCGCGGGCGACGCGCCGTACGACGCCGACGCGCGGGTCGCCTTCCCGTCCGCGGTCCCGGCGGGGCAGTTCGTCCGCGCCGCCGGCAGCGACATCGCGGCCGGCGCGACGGCCCTCCGCGCGGGGACCCGGCTCCGCGCCACGCACCTCGGATTGGCGGCGGCGCTCGGGGTGGCGGGGCTCGGCGTCCTGCGGCGCCCGCGTGCCCTGCTGCTCTCCACCGGCGACGAGGTTGCCGCCCCGGGCGCGCCGCTGGGACCGGGGCAGATCCACGACGCCAACACCACGCTGCTCGCGGTCCTGCTCGCGGACGCCGGCTGGGAGGTGCGCGCGGCGGGCATCAGCGCCGACTCCGTCGGGGCGTTCGGGGACGCCCTGGCGCGCGAACTCGCCCCGGTCGCCGGCTCCGGTGAAGCCGGCTACGACCTGGTGCTGACGAGCGGCGGCATCAGCAAGGGAGCCTTCGAGGTGGTCCGGCTGGCCCTCTGCGCCCGCGGCGTCGATTTCGGCTCGGTGGCCATGCAGCCGGGGGGTCCGCAGGGCGCCGGCCTGCTCGAGCTGCCCGGCGCGCGGCCGACGCCGTTCCTGGCCTTCCCCGGGAATCCGGTGAGCAGCTTCGTCAGCTTCGAGCTGCTGCTGCGCCCGGCCCTGTCGGACCTGCTCGGCCTGCCGCCCCGGCGCGTTGTCGAGGCACGGCTCGCCGAGGGCATCGGCGCGTCCCCCGCCGGCAAGCTGCAGGCGCTCCGCGCCGTCTTCTCGCCGGGCGGCGCCGGCGGGGCCGGGGAGATCCGGCCCGTCGGCGGGCCCGCGTCCCACCTCCTCCACGCCCTCGCGAGCGCCAACGCCTTGATCCTGGTCCCGGCCGGGACCACGGCGGCGTCCGCGGGCGATACCGTGGAAGCCCTGCTGATCGGAGAAAACCCATGACCCATCCCCGCGACTCCGCGCCCGCCCAGGGCGCCCGCGCGCTGAGCCACGTCCGCCCCGACGGGTCCGCCCACATGGTCGACGTTTCCGGCAAGGCCGAGACCTCGCGCGAGGCGACGGCGCAGGCGGTCCTGACGACGCGCCCCGAGGTCGTCCCGCTGATCGCCTCCGGCGCCCTGCCCAAGGGCGACGCCCTGGCCGTGGCCCGGATCGCGGGCATCATGGGCGCCAAGAAGACCCCCGAGCTCGTGCCGCTGTGCCATCCGCTGCCGCTCGCGAAGGCGACCGTCGACTTCGAACCCGACGCCGCCGCGGGCACGGTCCGCATCCTCGCCACGGTCAAGACCCGCGGCGTGACCGGCGTCGAGATGGAGGCGCTGACCGCGGCCACGGTCGCGGCGCTGGCGCTCTACGACATGGTCAAGGCGGTGGATCCCCACGCCGTGATCGGGGACGTGCTGGTCCTCGCGAAGTCCGGGGGCAAGAGCGGGGACTGGGCGCTGGCGCCGCACGCGCCGGCCGCCGCCGGCACCACGACCCAGGGAGCGCCATGACCACCGCCGGACACGATGCCGGGCACGACGCCGGGCAGCGCCGGGCCGAGGTCCTCATCGCCTCGACGCGCGCCGCCGCCGGGGTCTACGAGGACCGGACGGGCCCGGTGATCCGCGACTGGCTCGCCGGGCACGGGTTCCGGACGGGCGATCCCGTCGTCGTCCCCGACGGCGAGGCCGTCGGCGCCGCGCTGCGCGCCCTCCTGCTGGGCGCGCCGCGCGTTGTGCTCACCAGCGGAGGGACGGGGCTGAGCCCCACCGACGCGACCCCGGAGATGACGCTGCCGCTGCTGGACCGCGAGGTCCCGGGCATCATGGAGGCCATCCGAGCCGCGGGTCTCGCCAAGACTCCGCGCGCCGCGCTGAGCCGCGGCTACGCGGGCACGGCCGGCACGGCGCTGATCGTGAACCTCCCGGGATCCCCGGGCGGCGTCGCGGACGCGCTGGCCGTGCTGGACCCCATCATCGGGCACGTCTGCGACCAGATGGAGGGCGAAAATGGCCACTGATCCGCGGGAGGCCCCCGGGGTCGTCGTCTACGCCGGCGTCAGCTCCGACCCGATCGACGTGCCCAGCGCCTGGGACGCCGTCGAGACCGAGAGCACGGGGGCGGTCGTGACGTTCGGCGGCATCGTCAGGAACCACGACGGAGGGCGCGCCGTCGTGCGACTGGCCTACAGCGCGCACCCGACCGCCGACGCGCGCATGGGCGAGCTGGCCGCGGAGGTGGCCGCCCGCCATCCGGGCACCCGGCTGTGGGCCGCGCACCGGATCGGCGACCTCGCCGTCGGCGACCCGGCCCTGGTCGCCGCGGCCGCGTCCGCCCACCGCGCCGAGGCGTTCGACGCGTGCCGGGACCTGGTCGAGGCCGTGAAGCACGGCGTCCCCGTGTGGAAGGAGCAGCACTTCGAGGACGGTGACACGGAATGGGTCGGCATCGGTTGAGCGGGCTAACCTAGGGGGCATGACCCCACCGATCAACGTCGCCGTCCTCGGCGCCACCGGACGCATGGGCGCCGAGGCCGTGCGTGCCGTCGAATCCGCCCCCGACATGGAGCTCGTGGCTGCGCTCGGCCGCAGCGATCCCCTCGAATCGCTCCTGGACGCCCGCGCCACGCACGTCGTGGACCTGACCGTCCCGGACAGCACCGAGGCCAACGTGCGCTTCGCCGTCCGGCACGGGCTGCACGCCGTCGTCGGGACCACCGGCTGGACGGACCGGCGGCGCGCCGAACTCGGCGAGCTCCTGGCGGGGCACCCGGAGACCGGCGTGCTGATCGCGCCGAACTTCGCGCTCGGCTCGGTCCTGGCGAGCGCCTTCGCCGCGCGGGCGGCGAAGTACTTCGAGTCTGTGGAGATCATCGAGCTGCACCACCCCGACAAGGTGGACGCGCCCTCGGGCACCGCCGTCCGCACCGCCGAGCTCATCGCCCGCGCGCGGGCCGAGGCGGGGGTTCCCGCCGGACCGGACGCCACGGAAACCTCGCTGGAGGGGGCGCGCGGGGCCGACGTCGACGGCGTCCGGGTGCATTCCGTCAGGCTGCGCGGGCTGGTCGCGCACCAGGAGGTCCTGTTCGGCGGGGCCGGCGAGCAGTTGACGCTGCGCCACGACTCCTTCGACCGGGCCTCGTTCATGCCCGGCGTCCTGCTGGGGCTGCGGACCGTCGGCGTGCGCCCGGGCCTGACCTACGGGCTCGACGGCTACCTGGACCTGGGCCGGTAGCGCGTGAAGACCAAGCTGTGGGTCGGCGCCATCCTGGCCCTGTTCGTGCTGTACCTCTTCGCGTCGTTCTCGAGCTCCGTCGCCTTCCTGCGGGCCGACGAGCCGCTGGCGAAGGCCATCGGCGCCGCCGCGTTCGTCCTGCCCGTGATCGGGGTGTGGATCCTCGTCCGCGAGCTCCTCTTTGGCACGCGCACGCAACGCATGGCCCGGATCCTGGAGTCCGAGGGCCTGCTGCCGGAGGACACGCTGCCGCGCACCCCCTCGGGCCGCATCGTGAAGGACGCGGCGGACGCCGACTTCGAGCGCTACCGGGAAGAGGCGGAGGCCGATCCCGGGAGCTGGCGCGGCCTGCACCGGCTCGCCCTGGCCTACGACGCCGCCGGCGACCGGCGCCGGGCCCGCGAGACCATGCGCAGCGCGATCGCCGCGTTCATGGACTCCGCCGACTCCCGGACCCGCGGGAACGCCTGAGTCCCGCGGGAGCGCCCGAGTCCCGCGGGGCTCGCGGCTAGCGGCGGTCCCGCGCGGCCGCCGCGCCGGAGGCGACCGACGCGGCGGCCGCGTGCACCAGCGACTCCAGCGGGCCCCGCGTCCCGGCCCACTTCAGGCCGATGCCCGCCAGGACCGCGCCCGCGCAGAACCAGAGGTAGAGCTCGTGGCGCGGAAGCTGGGCGGTCGGCCCGCTGAGCAGGTCCAGGGCCACGAGGTGCGCGGTGTAGAGGGTCAGCGTCGCCGCCCCGGCGCCGGCGAGCGGCCAGAGGACCGGCTCCCCGGCGTCCCCGAGGACCGCCCGCAGGGCCGCCGCGAGGAGGAGGCACGCGCCCAGCACGGCGGCGGCGGTGCCGGAGACGTGCAGCAGGTCCAGCGGCGCGCCCGAGTGCGGCGCCGACAGGGCGAACCACCATGCCGTGCCCTCGGATCCGCCGAGCCCCTGGCCGGTGGACAGGGCCAGCCGCAGCCCCTCGCCGTCGGTCCCGGTCGCGCCGCGCAGGGCCGCGGCGGCCTGGGGGAGCGCGACGAGGGCGTCCGACGCCGAGCGGGCCGCGAGCGCGAGCGCGCCGCCGCCCAGGAGCAGGCCCAGCACCACGCGCGGGCGGGCGAGGTCCAGGCGCCCGAGCGTGAGGCCCAGCAGGATGAATCCCGTCCACACCAGCACCGGGTAGTAGCCGGTGACCAGCAGGTCCGCCGCGAGGGTCGCGGGCCGCGCGAGGTCCGCGAACTGCGGCGAGCCGCCCACGTCGGCGGGCCGGACGAGCGCGGCCACCACCGGGTGGGCCGCCCACCACAGGGCCGGGGAGACCAGCAGCCAGCCGCCCGCCCACCAGGCGAGCCGGCGCGCGGGCAGGCCGAGGAACGGGATGGCCAGCACGAAGAGCAGGCCGTAGTGGGTCAGGATCACGGCGACGTGGGTGTCGAGCATGCCCGAGGCGAACCCGATGCCGGCGATGACCAGGGCGCGCACGGCCACGCCCCGGCGCGTCGCGGACAGGCGCGCCGCGGCATGCGGGTGGGGCCCGCCGGTCAGCAGGGCCAGCCCCACGCCCGCGAGGATCGCGAACAGGGCGGAGGCCTTGCCGGCGAAGAGCAGGGCCGCCCAGGTCGGCTCGACGGAGGCGAGGCTCGCGTCCGCCAGTGCGCCGCCGGCCGCCGGCTGCGACAGGGGCACGATGTGCGTGGCCATCATGCCCAGCAGGGCCAGGCCGCGGGCCGCGTCGACGCCGGCCAGCCGCCGCTGGACCGCGGGGCCGCGCGTGGCCGTCATCGCGCCCCCTCCGCCGCGCCGGCCTCCGGACGCCGGGCGTGCACGACGGTGACCAGGTCGACGTCGGGATCCCCGGCCGTGTCCGCGCGGAGGTACTCCAACGCGATCCCGGAGGCATCCAGCGACTCCCGCAGCCCGGCCAGCGTGGGTCGGTACCGCGGGTTCGCCGGACCGGCGGGCGACTCCGGGGCGTGGGTCAGCACCAGCAGCCGGCCGCCGGGGGCCAGCCAGGCCGGGACCCGGCGCAACAGTTCGGGAAGGTGGAAGTAGGCGAGGACGATCAGGTCCCAGCCGCCGTCGTCCGGCCGCCACCCCTCCAGGTCGGCGGACACGAAACGCGGGCGGGCCGCCGCCGGCAGCGACGCGGCGGCGTCGCGGGCGCGCGCGAGCCCGGCCGGGGCGAAGTCGACGCCGGTCACGCGCCAGCCGCGGCCCGCCAGCCAGACGCTGTGCCGGCCCGCCCCGCAGGCGAGGTCCAGGGCGCGCCGGCCGCCGCCGGGAAGGGCGCCCAGCTCGGCGGCCAACAGGGAGCTCGGGGCGCCGCCGTCGTGCGGGGGACCGGCCGCGCGCGTGCGGGCATAGCGCGCCTGCCAGCGCTCGAGGTCGGAGGCGCCGGCGCCCGGCGGCACCTCCGGCGGACCGCCGGGCGCGGGCGGTTCCGCGGGCGGGGTGCTGTTCGTCATGTTCCCAGCCTAGGACCCGTGGCGCGCCTTCCGCGCGGGGGCGTAAGTGTAACGTTGGATCATGCCTTCCTCCCACCTCGATGCCCCGCGGAACGACTACCCCTTCGGCACCATGGGAACCGCCATGGTCACCCCCTTCACCGCCGACGGGGAGGTGGACTACGACCAGGCCGCCGCGCTGGCCAGCCGACTGGTCGACGACGGCTGCGACAACCTCGTCGTCACCGGCACCACGGGCGAGACGTCGACGCTCACGGACGCCGAGAACCTCGGCATGTTCCGCGCCGTCCGCGAGGCCGTCGGGGGCCGCGCCAAGGTCATCGCGGGATCCACGACCAACGACACGCGGCACTCGATCGCCCTGACCCGGGCGGCGGCCGAGCTGGGCGTCGACGGGATCCTCGTGACCGCGCCGTACTACAACAAGCCCAGCCAGGCCGGCGTGCGGGCGCACGTCGAGGCGATCGCCTCCTGCACCGACCTGCCCGTCATGATCTACGACATCCCGGGGCGCGCGGGCATCGAGATCACCGCCGAGACCCTGATCCGGCTGGCGGACCATCCGAACGTGGTGGCCCTCAAGGACGCGAAGTCCGACTACCAGAGCACCACCCGCGTCCTTGCCAGCACCGACCTGCACGTCTACTCCGGGGACGACGGCCTGACGCTGCCCCTGATGGCAGCCGGCGCGGTCGGCGTGATCTCCGTGACCGCGCACGTGGCGACCCGGCAGTACCGCGAGCTCGTCGACGCGATGCACGCCGGGGACCTGCCGCGGGCCCGGCGCCTGCACTTCGAGCTCGATCCGATCCAGCGGGCCGTGATGTCCCACCTCCAGGGCGCCGTCACGGCGAAGGCCATCCTCCACTGGCAGGGCGTCCTGCCCAACGCCGCGGTGCGACTGCCCCTGGTCGAGGCGACCGAGGCGGAGCTCGCCCCCGTCCGGGCGGACCTCGCGGAAGCCGGCTGGGACCTCTAGAAAGGGAGCCAGATGACCGACAACCCCGAGGGCCCGGACGGTGGCGCGCGGCTGAGCGGGCCCCCCGGGCTGCAGCCCGGGACCCTGCGGATCGTCCCGCTGGGCGGGCTCGGCGAGATCGGCCGGAACATGACCGTCTTCGAGATCGACGGTTCGCTGCTGATCGTGGATTGCGGGGTGTTGTTCCCGGAGGAGTTCCAGCCCGGCGTCGATCTGATCCTGCCGGATTTCGGCTACATCCGCGACCGGCTGGACGACGTCGTCGGCGTCGTCCTCACGCACGGGCACGAGGACCACATCGGCGCGGTGCCGTACCTGCTCCGGCACAAGCCGGACCTCCCGCTGATCGGTTCCCGCCTGACGCTCGCGCTCGTCGAGGCGAAGCTGCAGGAGCACCGCATCAAGCCCGTGACGCTCACCGTCGCCGAGGGCCAGGTGGAGCGCCTCGGGCCGTTCGGGTGCGAGTTCGTGGCCGTGAACCACTCCATCCCGGACGCCTTAGCGGTTTTCATCCGGACCGCGGCCGGCAACGTGCTGCACACCGGCGACTTCAAGATGGACCAGCTGCCCCTGGACGGCCGGATCACCGACCTGCGCGCCTTCGCCCGCCTGGGCGAGGAGGGCGTGGACCTGTTCATGTCCGACTCCACCAACGCGGACGTCCCGGGCTTCACGACGGCTGAGAAGGAGATCGGTCCGGTCCTGGAGGCGCTCTTCGGCAACGCCCGGAAGCGGCTGATCGTGGCGTCGTTCTCCTCGCACGTGCACCGCGTGCAGCAGGTGCTGGACGCCGCGGCCGTCCACGGGCGCAAGGTCGCGTTCGTCGGCCGCTCCATGGTCCGCAACATGGCCATCGCCGCGAAGCTCGGCTACCTCGACGTGCCGCCGAACATCCTCGTCGACCTCAAGGAGGTCGACGGCCTGCCGGAGAACCGCGTGGTCCTGATGTCCACCGGGTCCCAGGGCGAGCCGATGGCGGCGCTTTCCCGCATGGCGAACGGCGACCACAGCATCACGGTCGGCCCCGGCGACACGGTGATCCTCGCATCGTCGCTGATCCCCGGCAACGAGAACGCCGTGTTCCGCATCATCAACGGACTCATGCGCCTCGGCGCGGAGGTGGTGCACAAGGGCAACGCCAAGGTGCACGTCTCCGGGCACGCCTCGGCCGGCGAGCTGCTCTACTGCTACAACATCCTCCGCCCGGGGAACGTGATGCCGGTGCACGGGGAGATCCGCCACCTCGTCGCCAACGGCCGCCTCGCCGTGCAGAGCGGCGTGCCGGAGCAGAACGTGCTGCTGGCCGAGGACGGCTCGGTCGTGGACCTCCGCGACGGGACCGCGCGGCTGGTGGGCCAGGTGGAGTGCGGGTTCGTCTACGTCGACGGGTCCAGCGTCGGCGGCATCACCGACGAGGACCTCAAGGACCGGCGCACGCTCGGGGAGGAGGGTTTCATCTCCGTGATCTCGGTCGTGAACCGGCAGACCGGGACCCTGGTCTCCGGCCCGGACATCCACGCCCGCGGCGTCGCGGAGGACGACGCGGTCTTCGACGACATCAAGCCGAGGATCGCGGCGGCGCTCGAGGAGGCGGTCCGGAACAACCCGAGCCACACCACGCACCAGCTCCAGCAGGTGGTCAGACGGGTGATCGGCTCCTGGGTCAGCCGCAAGCTGCGTCGCCGTCCCATGATCGTGCCCGTGGTCCTGGAGGCGTAGTCCGGGTGTAGATCCCCGGTTTGCCGGCGCACTTCGGTAGGCTGGAGCATATGGCGACCCGTACTTCCCCCAGCCAGCCCAAGGCCTCCGGCCGCAAGACGGCCGGCACAGCAGGGGCGCGCAGCAAGACGACCACGACGGCGGCGCGCACCCGCGCGCCCCGGGCCCCGCAGGCCCCGGCGCCCGTCGAGCACGACCTGCCGTTCCCCCTGCGCGCCGTGCGCGGGCTGTGGATGGGGTTGGCGCGCGTCGTCGGGGGGGCCTTCCGGAAGCTCGGCCACGACGTCCACCCGGACCGCGAGCTGCGGCGCGACGGCACCGGACTGTTCCTCGTCATCGTGGCGATGGTCGTGGCCAGCGTCGAGTGGTGGGGGCTGCGCGGGCAGGGCTGGTACGGGACCGCCGTGCACAACGTCTTCGGGGGAACGTTCGGTTTCATGGCCGTCGTGCTCCCGTTCGTCCTCCTGGTCGGGGCCTTCCGCCTGTTCCGGCGACCGGAGGAGCACCGGGCCAACAGCCGCGTTGGCATCGGCCTGGCGCTGGCCACCGCCGCCGGTTCCGGCATCGCGCACGTGGTCGGCGGCCTCCCGTCGCTGGCCGACCCGTTCGAGGTCCTGTGGTCCGCCGGCGGGATCCTCGGCTTCCTGATGACCGCGCCGCTGGCGGGGCTCATCACCGTCTGGGGCGCCCTGGCGCTGATGGTCGTCCTGCTGCTCCTGAGCGTCATGATCGTCACGGCCACCCCCTTCCGGCACATCCCGGGCCGGCTGCGGCAGGGCTACGAATGGATCATGGGCCAGCCCGAGGGCGGCTACGCGGAGGACCGCGAGGCGGCGGATGCGCACGACCAGTCCTACCTGCACGAGCACTCCCGGACGCAGCCCAAGCCGCGCCGCAAGGCCCGGCTGTTCGGCCGGGACAAGGACGCCGAGGACCGCGAACGCGGCGACGGCGGGTTCGCCGGGGACGAGGCCTACGACCACGCCGTGATCCGCGAGTCCGACGAGGACGTGGAGCCGGGCGGGGCCGCCGCCGAGCCGCGCGTCCCGGCCGGGGTGCGGCGCCCGACGGCCGCCGAGCGCGCCATGCAGAAGATCAAGGACGACGTGGGACTGGGCGCGCCCGCGCCGGACGCGCCCGCGCCGGACGGACCGGCGTCGGAAGCGCGGGGGCCGGCCGAGCCCGCGACCGAGGCGATCGACACCGCGGCGCTGGCGGCGGCCGCCGCCGCGGCGCCGCGGGTCCCGTCGACGCCGGTGGCCCAGCCGGCGCCGCTGGCACCGATTCCCCAGCGCACCGAGCAGCTCCAGCTCTCGGGCGACGTCGCGTACACCCTGCCGGCGTCGGAGTTCCTGCCGTCGGGACCGCCCGCCAAGGAGCGCTCGGAGGCCAACGACGCCGTCGTCAAGGCGCTGACCGAGACCCTGGACCAGTTCAAGGTCGACGCGCAGGTCACCGGCTTCAGCCGCGGCCCCACGGTGACGCGCTACGAGATCGAGCTGTCCCCGGGCACGAAGGTCGAGCGCGTCACCGCGCTGAGCAAGAACATCTCCTATGCCGTCGCGTCCTCGGACGTGCGCATCCTCAGCCCCATCCCGGGACGCAGCGCGATCGGCATCGAGATCCCCAACGCGGACAAGGAGGTCGTCGCGCTCGGCGACGTGCTCCGCTCGAACGCCGCGCGGAAGACGGACCACCCCATGGTCATGGGCGTGGGCAAGGACGTCGAGGGCGGCTTCGTCGTCGCCAACCTGGCCAAGATGCCGCACCTCCTGGTCGCGGGCGCCACGGGCGCCGGCAAGTCCTCGTTCGTGAACTCGATGATCACCTCCATCCTCATGCGGGCCACGCCCGACGAGGTGCGGATGGTCATGGTGGACCCCAAGCGCGTCGAGCTGACCGCGTACGAGGGCGTCCCGCACCTCATCACGCCCATCATCACCAACCCGAAGAAGGCCGCCGAGGCGCTGCAGTGGGTCGTCCGCGAGATGGACACGCGCTACGACGACCTGGCCAACTTCGGCTACAAGCACATCGACGATTTCAACAAGGCCGTGCGCAACGGCAAGGCCGTCCCGCCGGAGGGCTCGAAGCGGGTCATGAAGCCGTACCCGTACCTCCTGGTCATCGTGGACGAGCTCGCCGACCTGATGATGGTCGCCCCGCGCGACGTCGAGGACTCGATCGTGCGCATCACGCAGCTGGCCCGCGCGGCCGGGATCCACCTGGTGTTGGCGACCCAGCGACCCTCCGTCGACGTCGTCACCGGCCTCATCAAGGCCAACGTGCCCTCGCGCATGGCCTTCGCCACCTCCTCCGTCACCGACTCCCGGGTGGTGTTGGACCAGCCGGGCGCCGAGAAGCTCCTGGGCCAGGGGGACGCGCTCTTCCTGCCCATGGGCGCGTCGAAGCCGATGCGCGTGCAGGGCGCCTGGGTCACCGAGTCGGAGATCCACAAGGTCGTGGAGCACGTCAAGGGCCAGCTGAAGGCCGAGTACCGCAAGGACGTCGCCGTCGAGGCACCCAAGAAGGAGATCGACGACGACATCGGCGACGACCTGGAGCTGCTGCTCCAGGCCACCGAGCTGGTCGTGACCACGCAGTTCGGCTCCACGTCGATGCTGCAGCGCAAGCTGCGCGTCGGCTTCGCGAAGGCCGGCCGCCTGATGGACCTCCTGGAGTCACGCGGCGTCGTGGGCCCCTCCGAGGGTTCGAAGGCGCGCGACGTGTTGGTCAAGCCCGACGACCTCCCCGGCGTCCTGGCGACCATGCGCGGCGACGAGGCACCGGGCTCCGCGGCGCCCGCGCCGCGCGAGGCGGCGCTGGCCGAGAACGCCAACGCCAACCACTTCGGCGTCGACCTGGTCGCGGAGGACCTGGCCAACAGGACGCAGGCCATCGACTACGACGACCGCGACGGCGAGGACGACGGGTCCGAGGACGCGTGGAGCCTGACCGGAAGGTAGCCTGAGACGGTGACAGACCAGCAAGGGCACGGCCGGCCGGATCCGGTCCCCACCCTGAACATCGCCAACGTCCTGACGACCCTGCGGATCGTCATGGTCCCCTTCTTCGTCTGGGCCCTCCTGGCGGACGACGGGCGGTACGGGGCGCTGCGGTGGGTCGCCGTCGCCCTCTTCGCCGTCGCCATCTACACGGACAAGCTGGACGGCGACCTGGCCCGGAGCCGGGGCCTGATCACGAACTTCGGGAAGATCGCCGATCCGATCGCCGACAAGCTGCTGCTGGGCTCGGCCCTGGTGCTGCTGTCGGTGCTCGGCGAGCTGGCCTGGTGGATCACCGCGGTGATCCTGCTGCGCGAGCTCGGGATCACCGCCCTGCGCTTCGCCGTCATCAAGTACGGGGTCATCCCCGCCTCCCGGGGCGGGAAGCTCAAGACCGTCACGCAGTCCCTGGCCGTGTTCCTGTACCTCCTGCCGGTCACGCACACCGTCGCCTGGCTCGGCGCCGCGGCGTACGTGGTCATGCTGGCGGCCGTGGCGATCACGCTCTACACCGGCGGGCAGTACGTGGCCCAGGCGGCCCGGCTGCGCGCCCGGTCGCGCGGGACCGCCTGAATGGATCCCGCCGAGGAACCGTCGCTGGCCCGCCGCGCCGTCGAGGAGGCGGCCTCCAGATCGCTGACCGTGGCCACCGCTGAGTCGCTGACCGCCGGGCTGGTCGCCGCGGCGCTGGCGGACGTGCCGGGCTCGTCGGCGGTGTTGCGCGGCGGCGTGGTGTCCTACCACAACGACGTCAAGTCCGCACTCCTGGGCGTCGATCCGGTCCTGCTGGCGACGTCGGGGTCCGTGGACGCCGAGGTGGCCCGCCAGATGGCGGTCGGCGCGCGGAGCTCCTGCGGCTCCGATCTCGCCGTCTCGACCACGGGTGTCGCCGGCCCCGCCGCGCACGACGGCCAGGGCGTCGGCACCGTGTTCATCGGCTACGCGGGCCCCGCGGGCAGCGGGGCCGAACGGCTGCACCTCACCGGCGACCGGCAGGCGATCCGGGCCGCGTCGCGCGACGCCGCCCTCGCCCGGCTCCTGGCGCTGGTCTGGGACGCCACATAGCGCACAACCCGCGCGTACCACTGGCAGGGTGCGCACCGGTGTGGATAGGCTGAGGGCGGGGGAACAAAACGCCGCCCCCGGGAGTTGACAGAATTGTGGGGCCGCGAAGAATGCGCACCGCAGCCTGAACGTCAACTTGGCGTAGGGACCGAAGGAGTAAGGCAATACACATGGTCAAGCAACCCGTAACCGTGAACGGCGTGGTCCGTTGGCGGGATGTGGGACTGACAGAAGATGCCCGTCGCGACCAGAAGGAGCGCAAGATGGTTGTCCTACGCCACGAGATCGGCGATGTCCTGCGGGACGTCCGCCAGCGCCAGGGTCGCACCCTGCGTGAAGTGTCACACAACGCACGCGTGTCGCTCGGTTACCTTTCCGAGGTCGAACGCGGCCAAAAGGAGGCCTCATCCGAGCTCCTTTCCTCCATTTGCGGCGCCTTGGACGTTCCGCTGTCGCTGATGCTCCGCGAGGTCAGCGACCGGGTGGCCATCGCCGAGGGCGTCGACATCCCCGATACCGTTCCGTCGGAACTCGCCAGCCAGTTCGGCTCCGTCATGAACGGGCAGTGGCCCGAGGGCTTGGCCAACGGACTGGCCTCCAGCCGCTAGCCCCGACCTCCTTGCCGGGCGCCGGACGGCTCCCGGCGACCGTCGAACAACGCGTGGGACCCGCCGGCCGGCGGGTCCCACGCGTGCTTCCGGGTCCTTGGGCCCGCTCCTACAGGGGGTCCTTCAGGTAGGCCAGGTTCAGGCGCCTCAGCAGGTCGGCCAGCTGCGCGAGATCATCGACGGGCCAGTCGGCCAGCAGGTCCGTGAACACGTCCCGCCGCGCCGCCTGGGCCGACGCCAGCTGGCGCGATCCCGCCTCCGTCAGGCTGATGGTCTGGGCGCGCCCGTCCTCCGGATCGGGGACCTTCTGGACCACGCCGAGCTTCTCCAACAGCGTCACCTGGCGGCTGACCGAGGGCTTGCCCACGCCGATCTCCGCCGCGAGGTCCGTCAGGCGCAGGCTGCCCCGGCGCTGGAGCGCCTTCAGCAGGCCGTAGGCGCCGGGCTCCATTTCCGGGTGAACCTGCCGGGCCACGCGGTTGCCGTTGGCGCGGGCACGCCGCCAGAGGAAGCTGAGCTGCTCCTCCATGTCCTGGATGGCCAGCGCCCGGTCTTCCGGTGCGGCGGGGGCCTCGTGGTCCGTCATGGCTCCATCATAGGGTGGCGGTTGCCCCGCGCGCCCGGGCGCGCGTGGGAGAATGCAGGGGTGCGACTGAGCGAGTTCTGGAGATTGATGGACGACGAGTTCGGCGCGGGGTACTCCCGCGTCCTCGCGGGGGACCTGGTCCTGGCGGACCTCGGCGGCAGGACGCCGCTGGAGGCCTTGGGCGCGGGCGAAAACCCGAAGGCGGTGTGGTCCGCCGTCTGCCTGAAGCAGGACGTGCCGCCGGAGCGGCGGCTCGGCCGCGACATCCCGCCGAAACCGTGACCGGATCCGGACACGCCGTTCCCACTATCGAATATTTGTTCGGTAAGGTATAGGCTCCTCACAGGGACAAGGAACGGGGCCCACGGCCCCGCTCGTCCACAAGCCGAACACCGCGGGCCAAAATGTCCGGGGCACCGCCTAGCGTGGTTGGCAGGACGACATCAGGCCGCGAGGCCACGACACAACCGAGGTGAACAATGGCCGCAGCAATGGACCGCGAGAAGGCGCTCGACGCAGCTCTCGCCCAGATCGACAAGCAGTTCGGCAAGGGATCGGTGATGCGTCTCGGCGACGACACCCGCGCCAAGATCGAGGTGATTCCCACCGGTTCCATCGCGCTGGACATCGCGCTGGGGATCGGCGGTCTCCCGCGCGGGCGCGTCGTGGAGATCTACGGACCGGAGTCCTCCGGTAAGACGACCGTCGCGCTGCACGCGGTCGCCAACGCCCAGCGCAACGGCGGCATCGCCGCCTTCATCGACGCCGAGCACGCGCTGGACCCCGACTACGCGAAGGCACTGGGCGTGGATACCGACGCCCTGCTGGTTTCCCAGCCGGACACGGGCGAGCAGGCCCTGGAGATCATGGACATGCTGATCGGCTCCGGTTCCCTCGACGTGATCGTCATCGACTCCGTCGCCGCGCTGGTGCCACGCGCCGAGATCGAGGGTGACATGGGCGACAGCCACGTCGGCCTGCAGGCGCGCCTGATGAGCCAGGCGCTCCGGAAGATCACCGGCCGGCTCAGCCAGACGAAGACCACCGCGATCTTCATCAACCAGCTCCGCGAGAAGATCGGCGTCTTCTTCGGCAGCCCGGAGACGACCACCGGCGGCAAGGCCCTGAAGTTCTACGCCTCCGTGCGCATCGACGTGCGCCGCATCGAGACCCTCAAGGAGGGGACGAACGCGGTCGCCAACCGCACCCGCGCGAAGATCGTGAAGAACAAGATGGCCCCGCCGTTCAAGCAGGCGGAGTTCGACATCGTCTACGGCCAGGGCATCTCCCGCGAGGGTGGCCTGATCGACCTGGGCGTCGAGGAGGGCTTCGTCAAGAAGTCCGGCGCCTGGTTCACCTACGACGGCGACCAGCTGGGGCAGGGCAAGGAGAACGCCAGGAAGTTCCTACGCGACAATCCCGACCTCGCCAACGAACTGGAGCGCCGCATCAAGGAGAAGCTCGGCATCGGCGTGCAGCCCGCGCCCGAGACCGGCGACCCGAAGCTGAAGGCCGTCTCGGACTCCTAGCCCATGGCGACGACCCCCGACTGGAGCGGACTGACCGACGCCGGCGACGGCACGGCCGGCCGGGTTCCCCACGACCCCGACGGGACCGTGGACCGGGACCGCGTGGGCGGCGTCGGCGGTCCTGGCGGCGCGGACCACGGTCCGGACGGTCCGTCTCCCGACCGTCGCCGTCCCGGCGGCGCCCGCGGGCGGGGTCAGCGCCCCGGCGGCAGGGACGGGTCCGGCGCGGCCCGCGAGACGGATCCTGAATCCGCGGCCCGGGCCATCGTGCTGCGCCAGCTCACCGGCGCCGCCAAAAGCCGCAAACAACTGGAGGACAAGCTCCGCGCGCGCGAGATCCCCGAGCCGGCCGCGCGCTCCGTGCTGGACCGCTTCGAGGAGCTGCAGCTGGTCGACGACGCGGCGTTCGCCCAGGCGTGGGTGCGCAGCCGCTCGCAGTCGAAAGGCCTGGCCCGAGGTGCCCTCCGGCGAGAGCTCAGGGACAAGGGCATCGACCCCGAACTGGCCGATGCCGCGCTCGAACAGCTCGGCGCCGACGACGAGGCCCACGCGGCCCGGCTCCTGGCCGAGCGCAGGCTGCGGTCCGTCGCCCCCGGCACAGACCGGGACCGGGCGGTGCGCCGCGTGGTGGGGATGCTCGCCCGCAAGGGGTACCCGCCCGGCCTGGCGTTCCGCGCGGCGTCGGAGGCGTGGGAGGCGCGGATGGGCGATGCCTAGGCGAACGGTCCTGGCCCGGCCCGCCGTTCGGTAGGCTTGAACGGTGAGCCCGACCATGCCCCCAGCCCCCGTTCGGACCCCCGGAACAGCTCCGACCGCGCCCGCGGACGCCGAGCGCACCTATGAGGTTCGGACCTTCGGCTGCCAGATGAACGTCCATGATTCCGAACGCCTTGCGGGCCTCCTCGAGGCCGCGGGCCTGGTGCCCGCGCCGTCGGGGGACGACGCCGCGGACGTGGTTGTCTTCAACACCTGCGCGGTGCGCGAGAATGCCGACAACAAGCTCTACGGCAACCTCGGACGGCTCGCCCCGGTGAAGGAGCGCCGTCCCGGGATGCAGATCGCCGTCGGCGGCTGCCTCGCCCAGAAGGACCGGGAGACGATCCTGCGCAAGGCGCCGTGGGTCGATGTCGTGTTCGGGACCCACAACGTCGGATCGCTGCCGGCACTCCTGGAACGCGCGCGGCACAACAACGAGGCGCAGCTCGAGATCCTCGAGTCCCTCGACGTCTTTCCATCCACCCTCCCGACGAAGCGCGAGTCGGTCTACGCGGGGTGGGTCTCGATCTCCGTGGGGTGCAACAACACCTGCACGTTCTGCATCGTCCCCAGCCTCCGGGGCAAGGAGCGCGACCGCCGGCCCGGGGACATCCTGGCCGAGGTGGAGGCGCTGGTCGCCGACGGGGCCATCGAGGTCACGCTGCTGGGGCAGAACGTGAACTCCTACGGCGTGGAGTTCGGCGACCGGTTGGCCTTCGGAAAGCTCCTGCGGGCCTGCGGCAACGTCCCCGGGCTCGAACGCGTGCGCTTCACCAGCCCCCACCCGGCGGCCTTCACCGACGATGTCGTCGAGGCGATGGCGGAGACCCCCAATGTCATGCCGCAGCTGCACATGCCGTTGCAGTCCGGGTCGGACAGGATGCTGCGGGAAATGCGGCGCTCCTACCGCTCGAAGAGGTTCCTGGGCATCCTGGACGGAGTCCGCGACCGCATCCCGCATGCGGCGATCACGACGGACATCATCGTCGGCTTCCCCGGCGAGACGGAGGAGGACTTCCAGGCGACCCTCGACGTGGTCGAGCGCGCCCGCTTCAGCAGCGCCTTCACCTTCCAGTACTCGCGGAGGCCGGGGACGCCGGCGGCCGACTTGCCCGGCCAGCTCCCGAAGGCCGTCGTGCAGGAACGCTACGAGCGCCTCACCGCCCTGCAGGACCGGATCTGCGCCGAGGAGAACGCCCTCCAGGTCGGCCGGGTCGTGGAGGTCATGGTCACCGCGCAGGCCGGCCGGAAGTCCGGGGAGACGCACCGCCTGTCCGGCAGGGCGCGCGACCAGCGGCTCGTGCACTTCACGGTCCCCGACGGCGCCGAGCAGCCCCGGCCCGGGGACCTCGTGACGCTCCCGGTCACCGCGGCGGCGTCGTTCCACCTGCTGGCGGATCCCGGGCCCTCCGAGTACCGGCTGCGCCGCTCGCGCGCCGGCGACGCCTGGGACCGGTCGCAGGCCGACTCGTGCGGGGCCCCGGCGCCGTCCGCCGGTGGTGCGCCCGCCGGCGGTGTCCCGCTGGGGATGCCGACGCTGCCGCCGCGGGCGTAGGCCGTGGGGCACGGCGCGGCGCGCCACCCGATCGTCGCCATCGTCGGGCCCACCGGCACCGGCAAGTCCGACCTCGCCGTCGAACTGGCCCTGCGGCTGGGCGGGGAGGTCGTCAACGGGGACGCGCTGCAGTTCTACCGCGGGATGGACATCGGCACGGCCAAGCTCGACCCGGCCGCGCGCCGCGGCGTGCCACACCACCTGCTGGATACCCTCGACGTCACGGAGGAGGCCAGCGTCGCGGCCTTCCAGGCGGCGGCGCGCGCCGCCTTCGACGACATCCAGGGGCGCGGACTCGTGCCGATCCTGGTCGGGGGCTCCGGGCTCTACGTGCGCGCCGCGCTGGACGTCCTCGAGTTCCCCCCCACCGACGCCGCCGTGCGGTCGCGGCTGGAGGCGGAGGCCGACGCGGGCGGCGTCGGGCCGCTGCTGGAGCGGCTGCGCGCGGTGGACCCGGCCTCGGCGGCCCGGGTGTCCGACGCGCGGCGCGTCGTCCGCGCGCTCGAGGTCCACGAGCTCACGGGCCGGCCGTTCAGCTCCTTCATGCCGGACCGCCGGTACGCGCGACCGGCCATCCAGCTGGGGCTGGACCTGGACCGTGCGGTGCTGCACGAGCGGCTGCGCGCCCGCGTGCGCGCCATGTCCGGGGCGGGGCTGCTGGAGGAGGTCGCGGCGTTGGACACGCGGGGGTTGCGGCGCGGCAGGACGGCGTCCCGCGCCATCGGCTACGCGCAGTTCCTGGCCGTCGTCGACGGCGGGTGCACGGCGGAGGAGGCGGCGGAGCAGACGGTGGTCGCGACCCGACAGTTCGCCCGGCGGCAGCTCACGTGGTTCCGCGCGGACCACCGCGTGCACTGGCTCGACGCCGCGTCCCCGGACCTGGCGGACCGGGCCCTGCGGATCGTCGCGGCGGCGGCCGCGGAGACCCCCGCCGCCGCGGCCCGGGGAGCCGCCGCGCCTCCGGACCCCGCGCGCCCGTAGGCTAGGGGCATGACGACGGAACCCAACGCGCTGCCCCCCACCCCGCTGTCCGGACTGGCCTTCGCGAAGGGGCACGGCACGGGCAACGACTTCGTGCTCGTCGCCGACCCCGACGGAACGCTCTTCCTCGCGCCGGAGCAGGTCGCCGTCCTGTGCGACCGCCACCAGGGCATCGGCGGCGACGGGCTGATCCGGGCCGTCCGGTCCTCGGCGCTGCCGGAGGGCAACGCCCTGCTGGCCGTGAACCCAAGGGCCGAATGGTTCATGGACTACCGGAACGGGGACGGTTCGGTGTCCGAGATGTGCGGCAACGGGGTCCGGGTCTTCGTGCATTTCCTCATCGAGGAGGGCCTCGTGGAACTCGCCGAGGGCGAGGCCCTCACGATCGGCACGCGCGCCGGCGCCAAGACGGTCGCCCGCGCCGCGAACGGCTACGCGGTGGACATGGGCCCCTGGGAGTTCATCCACCCGGCGCGCGCCGAGGAGCGCGCCCTGGATTCCCTGGTGGAGACGGACGGCCTCGAGGTGGCCCGGCCCGCCCTGAGCGTGAGCATGGGCAACCCGCACACGGTCGTCGCGCTATCCGAGGCCTCGGAGCTGGAGCAGGCCGACCTGCACCACGCGCCGCGCGTGGATCCCGTGCCGGACCACGGAACCAACGTCGAATACGTGGTACCGGCGGAGCCGCTGGTCACGGGTGGCGTCGGCAGCATCAGGATGCGCGTGCACGAGCGCGGCGTCGGAGAGACCCAGTCGTGCGGGACGGGGGCGTGCGCCGCCGTCGTGGCGACGCGGCACTGGGCGGGGGAAACCCCGGCCGACCGGTGGGAGGTCCAGGTTCCCGGCGGCACGGTCGGGGTCCGGTTCATCCCGGCCCCGGACGGAGCCGAGCACGTGGAGCTCAGCGGTCCGGCCGTGCTCGTCGCGCGCGGATCCCTGGTCTGACCCCGTTCCGGTCCACGCGTGCGGAACCCGGTGCGCCGGGCCGCTAGGCGGGGCGCGCGACCCGCAGGAGCCGGAACGACTTGGCGGTCGCCGCGCGCTCCACCGTCCACGCGGGGGGCAGCTGTCCGCCGAGCCAGGACTGGAGCGAGTCCGAGCCGAGGTTCTTCTGCACCACGAGCCAGGCCTCGCCGCCCGGCGCGAGCCGGGGTAGCCACCGCAGCAGCAGCTCGTGCAGCGCCTCCTTGCCGATCCTGATGGGCGGATTGGACCAGATCGTGTCGAACCGCAGGTCCTCCGGAACGCTCTCCGGAAGCCCCGCCACGACGTTCGCGAGCCCCAGGTCGGCGGCGTTCTGACGGGTGAGTTCAATGCTCCGCTCGTTGATGTCCACCGCGTACACGGTCGCGGCGGGCGAGGCCAGCGCCAGGCTCAACGCGATGGGACCCCACCCGCAGCCGATGTCCAGCAGGGCCCCCGCGGGCGCGGGCGCCGGGGCGCCGGCGAGCAGCACCGCGGTCCCCTTGTCCACGCCGTCCGGGCTGAAGATGCCCCCGGACGTGGTGAGGCGCCGCTCGGCACCGCCGAGGGTCGCCGTGATGCTCCTGCGCGTGAACGGCGTCGACGGCTGTGCGCTGAAATAGTGGTCCGAACCCATGCTGGCAGGTTAACCGCCGCCGCGCCCCCGCGCTAATCGGTGCGCGGCCGGGTGGGCGACACGGACCCCCTTCGCCCCCGTGGCACGCGCCATCCGTCGGCTCCAGGGGATTTCGCGGAAGTGATAGGGTTTTCCCTATGACTCTGAAGTAGCCGCGTCCCCGGCACGCCGGGACCGCCAGCCAGCCCGCCGCGCGCCCTATGGACGGCGCGCGCCCGCCTACTTCCCACGGAGCCCCCCATGACACAGCACCCCACACCCCACGGCGACGGACCGGGCGAATCCCCGCCACGGGGCACCGACCCCTCCCTCCCCGTTCGCCCTGCGGCGAACGGGGGTCCAATCGTCGGACCCGGGGACTATTCTGGAACTCAGCATTCTTCAAAGGGGAACATGACCAAGAGCAACCAGCCTAACCCTGGGGACCGCGACCTGAATGAGGCCGAGATCCAGTCCGTGATCGATCGGATCCTCGCGGCCGACGGCGCCGCGTCGAAGAAGACGGTGGCCCGGCCGCCCATCCCGGCGGGGGGAGAGCCGCGCGCGCTGAGCGGCGGCCGCGCCCAGGCCCTCGGCGGCGAGGGCGGCGAGCACTCGCTGCACGACGGCGACCAGCGTGACCTCGCCGAGCGGCGCGCGCTGCGTCGCGTCGCGGGTCTCTCGACGGAACTCGAGGACGTGACCGAGGTCGAGTACCGCCAGCTGCGGCTGGAGCGCGTGGTGTTGGCGGGCATCTGGACCGACGGGACCGCCGCCGACGCGGAGAATTCCCTGCGCGAACTCGCGGCCCTCGCGGAAACCGCCGGCTCGGAGGTCCTCGACGGGGTCATCCAGCGCCGCATCAAGCCGGACCCGGGCACCTTCCTGGGGTCGGGCAAGGCGCAGGAGCTCAAGGAGATCGTCGCCGCCACCGGAGCCGACACGGTCATCGTCGACTCGGAACTCTCGCCGTCGCAACGGCGCGGCCTGGAGGACATCGTCAAGGTCAAGGTCATCGACCGCACGGCGCTGATCCTCGACATCTTCGCCCAGCACGCGCAGAGCCGCGAGGGCAAGGCGCAGGTCGAGCTGGCCCAGCTGGAGTACCTCCTGCCCCGCCTGCGCGGTTGGGGCGAGTCGATGTCGCGGCAGGCCGGCGGACGCGTCGGCGCGGCGGGCGGCGGCATCGGCTCCCGCGGCCCCGGTGAGACGAAGATCGAGCTCGACCGCCGTCGCATCCGCACCCGCATGTCCAAGCTGCGCAAGGAAATCGCGGCGATGAAGCCCGCCCGCGAGACCAAGCGCGCCAACCGCAAGCGCAACACGGTGCCGTCCGTCGCCATCGCCGGGTACACCAACGCCGGCAAGTCGTCGCTGCTGAACCGGCTGACCAACGCCGGCGTGCTCGTGGAGAACGCCCTCTTCGCGACGCTGGATCCGACGGTGCGCAAGGCGGAAACCTCCGACGGCGTCGGGTACACGCTGGTGGACACCGTCGGCTTCGTCCGGTCGCTGCCGACGCAGCTCATCGAGGCGTTCCGCTCGACCCTCGAGGAGGTGGCCGACGCGGACCTCATCCTGCACGTCGTCGACGCCTCGCACCCGGACCCCGAGGGCCAGATCCACGCGGTGCGGCAGGTCTTCACCGAGGTGGACGCGCAGAACGTCCCCGAGATCATCGTCCTGAACAAGGCGGACGCCGCCGATCCGTTCGTCATCGAGCGCATCCGGCAGCGCGAGCCCAACCACGTCGTCGTCTCGGCGCGCACCGGCGTCGGCATCGACGAGCTGCTGCGGCGCATCGGCGAGTCGATCCCGCGCCCGGACGTGCGGCTCGAACTCCTGATCCCGTACGACCGCGGGGAGCTGGTCAACCGCCTGCACGGCTCGGACGCGGAGATCCTTGAGACCGAACACGTCGCCGACGGCACCCGCCTCGTCGTCAAGGTCCGCGAGGGCCTCGCCGCCGAGCTGGAGCCGTTCTCCCTCCGTGGCTGACGTCGAACGGGTCCTCGGGCTGCTCGACGCCGCGGTCGAGGGCATGGGCGGCCAGAACCGTCCCGGCCAGCACGAGATGGCGCGGCAGGTCGTGGAGTCGCTCGACTCGGGCCGGCACCTACTCGTCCAGGCGGGCACCGGCACCGGCAAGTCGCTGGCGTACCTCGTGCCCGCGATCGCGCACGCCCTGGAGGCGGAGAAGCCGGTCGTGGTCTCCACCGCGACCCTCGCCCTGCAGGCGCAGATCGTCGGCCGGGACGTGCCGCGCCTTTTGGAGCAGCTGGCCCCGCACCTGCCCCGGAAGCTCGATGTCGCCCTCGCCAAGGGCCGCGGCAACTACGTGTGCAAGTACAAACTCGGCGGGGGATACCCGGACGAGGACGAGGGCGCGCTGTTCGCCCTCACCGAGGACGGCGCGGCACGCGCCCTGACCGCGGGGGCGGGACCAGCGAGCGCACTGGGTCAGGAGGTCGTGCGGCTGCGCGAATGGGCGGAGGAGACGGACACGGGGGACCGGGACGACCTGGTCCCGGGCGTCGGAGACCGCGCCTGGCGCCAGGTCTCGGTCACCGCGATGGACTGCCTTGGCGCCCAGAAGTGCCCCATGGCGGAGGAGTGCTTCAGCGAGCTGGCGCGCAAGAAGGCCGCCGAGGCGGACATCGTCATCACGAACCACGCCATGCTCGCCGTCTCCGCCTTCGAGGGGATCGCCGTGCTGCCCGAGTTCGACACCGTCGTCATCGACGAGGCGCACGAGCTCCAGGACCGCGTCACGGGCTCCGTCACTCGTCCCCTGTCCGTCGCGCTCGTCTCCGGCGCGGCGTCGGCCGCCCGCAAGCACTGCCACGTGAACGTCGACGCGCTCAATCTGGCGTCGCGCGCGCTGCAGAAATCGCTGGAGTGGATCCCCGCGGGGCTGATGCCCTCGGGCCTCAACGAGGCGCAGGCGGCCGCGGTGGACCAGGTCCGCGAGGCCGCCCGCGTGGCGCTCTCGGACTCCAAGCCCGCGCCGCAGGAGGCCGTGGACGGCGGGCGGCAGATGGCCCGGTCGCAGTTGCTCTACCTCGTCGAGCAGTGCGACCGGCTCGATGGCGCCGCGGAGGCGCGGGAGGTCGTCTGGGCGTCCCGTCCCGGGCAGTTCACCCCCGGAGAGGGCTATGTGCAGCCCGACGACTCGACACCCGCCACGCTGAACGTCGCGCCGCTCTCCGTCGCCGGCCGGCTGCGCGAGGGGCTGTTCGATGGACGCACCGTGGTGCTGACGTCGGCGACGCTCGCCGTCGGCGCGGCCTTCGAGCCGGTCGCCGGGGCGCTGGGGCTGCTCGGGCAGGGGGCCCCCGCCTGGACCGGCGTCGACGTGGGAAGCCCCTTCGACTATCCGCGGCAGGGCATGCTGTATGTCGCCCGCCACCTGCCCAAGCCGTCCCGGAACGTCTCCACGGAGGCGCTCGCGGAGCTGGAGGATCTGATCCGGGCCGCGCGCGGGGGCACGCTCGCGCTCTTCTCCTCGCGCCGGGCCGCGGAGGAGGCCGCCGAGGCGCTGCGGCCGCGGCTGGACCAGACGATCCTGTGCCAAGGCGACTCCAGCATGGCGTCGCTGGTGAAGGAGTTCGCCGACGACCTCGACACGTGCCTCTTCGGCACCATGACGCTCTGGCAAGGCGTGGACGTCCCCGGGCCGGCCTGCCGACTCGTGGTCATCG
The DNA here is from genome assembly GCF_041877255.1 of Arthrobacter halodurans. Taxonomy (NCBI): domain Bacteria; kingdom Bacillati; phylum Actinomycetota; class Actinomycetes; order Micrococcales; family Micrococcaceae; genus Arthrobacter; species Arthrobacter halodurans. The sequence goes on along the minus strand of NZ_JBHDLJ010000008.1, from coordinate 42,251 downwards.
ACCGGATTCCCTTCCCGCGCCCCGACGATCCCCTGTCGACGGCGCGCAGCCGCGACGTCGCGCGGCACGGGGGCAACGGCTTCATGGCGGTGTCGGCCAGCCACGCGGCCGTGCGGCTGGCGCAGGGCGCCGGACGCCTGATCCGCTCGACGTCGGACCGGGGGGTCGTGGCGGTGCTGGACTCGCGCCTGGCCACGGAGCGGTACGGCAACTTCCTGCGCGCCTCGCTGCCCCCGATGTGGGCGACGACGGACAAGGCGACCGTGGTGGGGGCACTGGAGCGGCTCGCCCCCGCGCGGACGCCCTAGAGCGAGCGCATCACCGAGACGACCTTGCCCATGATCGTCGCGTGGTCGCCCAGGATGGGCTCGTACTGGCGGTTCTGGGGGAGGAGCCACGTGTGCCCGTCGCGCTGCCGGAACGTCTTGACGGTGGCCTCGTCGTCGAGGAGGGCGGCCACGATATCGCCGTTGACGGCATTCTGCTGCCGGCGCACCACGACCCAGTCGCCGTCGCAGATGGCGGCCTCGACCATGGAGTCCCCGCTGACCTTCAGCATGAACAGCTCGCCGTGTCCGACCAGCTGTCGGGGGAGCGGCATTACGTCCTCGATCGTCTGGTCCGCGAGGATGGGGCCGCCGGCGGCGATGCGGCCGACCAGCGGGACCATCGCCGTGTCGGAGGCGGTGCTCAGTTCGGAGACCGGCGTGCCGTTGATGGCGCGGAGTCCGTCGTGCGCGGCCTCGGCGGTCTCGCGAGCGTCGCTGAGCGTCAGTGGCGTCAGGATCTCCATGGCGCGCGGACGGCGCGGGTCGCGGCGGATGTAGCCGAGCTTCTCCAGCTGGGCCAGCTGGTGCGTGACGCTCGACAGGCTCGCCAAGCCGACGGTGTCGCCGATCTCGCGCATCGACGGCGGATAGCCGCGCGCCGCGACCGCGCGCTGGATGGTCTCGAGGATCTTCTTCTGGCGAACCGTCAGGCTCTTCGGCGTGCGCTTCGGTGCCGGAGTGTCAGCTGTGCTCATGGTGTGCCCCATCCTGGTTGTCCCCGTGGCTCCGGGCCGTTCCGCATTCTGTCGGAGGCGCCTGTTGGACTGGATCCAACGAGCCGCTGGTCACCACGTTAGTGGACCACCACGGGGCTTTCAAAGATTTGTTCGAACGTGTCTCGACATTCCTCGGTCAGGAATGCTACAAATGGACGAGCGAGATCGAACAAGCGTTCGAATACGAGTTTCGACCGGTTCGATCTTCGAACACCGAACCGTCGGTGCGGCCGCGAGGCGGCCCGGCGCGAGAGAAAGGCAAAACCATGGCTCAGATCGCCTTCGCGACCCCTGCTCAGCCCGCGGCACGCCTCGGCGGGGATCCCCGCCGGACCACGAACGTCCTCAGCCTTCCCGTCGCCCGCCCCGGGGGCTCCCCACGCGGAACGTCTCCCCGCGCCGCGGCGCCGGCCCCCGCGGCATCCGCCGTCCGCGGACCTGTCCGCCTGACCCGGCGGGGCCGCTTTCTCCTCATCGGCCTGCCCGTCCTGCTCGCGGCGACCTCTGCCCTGGTCCTGGTGGGCATTTTCACGGCCCCCGTCATGGCCGCCGACTCCGGCGCCTCCGTCCGGGTCGAGGCGGCCTCCGTCACCGTCCTGGAGGGGGAGACCCTCTGGGAGATCGCCGCGGAGTTCGCCCCGGGGCGCGACCCGCGCGTCGTCATCGCCGAGATCGCGGAACTGAACAACCTCGCGGGGTCCACGGTGATCCCCGGCCAGACGCTCTTCGTCCCGACCGGCGGTTAGCGGGTCGCGGACGCGCGTGTCGGGGCAGGATCCGGGACCGCCGGGACGCGCGCCCCGCCGACGGCCGTCGGGAACGCGGGCGGGACGCCCCGCGGGACCGCCGGTGGTGAACCGCGGGGCCGGGCTCGGCCCGGGTGGCGTCTGCCCCGCCGGTGCCGGCAACGTTAAGCGGCCCCACCCGCCGATTCGGGGCCACTGCGCCGGCGCCCTAGAATTGTTCGGTGAGTGATCAGCTGCGACGACTGGCCAGACTTCCGCTGCGGGACAACCTCCGGGGCCTGGAGCCCTACGGTGCCCCCCAGCTGGACGTGCCCATCCTGCTCAACGTCAACGAGAACACCCACCCCCTCCCCGACGAGGTCCGCGAGGCGATCGCCCGCGATGTCCGCGCCTGCTCCGCAAGCCTGAACCGCTACCCCGACCGCGAGTTCACCGAACTCCGCGAGCGGCTGGCCTCATACCTGGGACACGGACTCGCACCCGGGAACATCTGGGCCGGCAACGGGTCCAACGAGGTGCTGCAGCAGATCCTCCAGGCCTTCGGCGGCCCAGGGCGCAGCCTGATGAGCTTCCCGCCGACCTACTCCATGTACCCGCTCCTGGCGAGCGGCACGGACACGAGGTACATCGCCGGTTCGCGCGCGGCCGACTTCGAGCTGACGGCGGACTCCGCGGCCCGGCAGGTCGCCGAGCGGGCCCCCAACATCGTCTTCCTGTGTTCGCCCAACAACCCCACGGGAACCGCGCTCGGCCTCGACGTGGTGGAGGCCGTCTACGCGGCGGGCGAGGCGAGCCAGGCGATCGTCGTCGTCGACGAGGCGTACGCCGAGTTCGCGAAGGCCGGCACGCGCTCCGCCCTGGGCTTGCTGCCCGGACGGGAGCGGCTGATCGTGTCGCGGACCATGAGCAAGGCCTTCGCCCTGGCTGGCGCCCGGCTGGGGTACCTCGCCGCGGATCCGTCCGTGACCGACGCCCTCCGGCTGGTCCGCCTGCCGTACCACCTCTCCGCCGTCACGCAGGCCACGGCCAACGCGGCGCTCAAGCACGTCGATGCGCTGCTGGCGAACGTCGAGGACATCAAGGCGCAGCGCGACCGGATCGTCGCGGAGCTCCGCCGCTTGGGCCTGCGTCCGGCGCCGAGCGACTCGAACTTCGTCTTCTTCGGCGGATTGTCGCATCCGGCACGCATCTGGCAGGGGCTGCTGGATGCGGGGGTGCTCGTCCGCGACGTCGGGATCCCCGGGCACCTCCGTGTGACGGCGGGCACCGAGGCCGAAACGACGGCCTTCCTGCGCGGCCTCGAGGACCTCCTCGCGGCCGAGAGTGACGCCGCGCCCCGGTAGACTTGACCCGGGGAAGGACGGCCCCGGACCTCCACCCCACCACCCTCCAGGCCCTAAGGATCACCGATGTCTGCACAACTGCTCAGCGGCCGCCGCGCCCGCATGGAACGGACGACCAGCGAGTCGTCCGTCGTCGTGGAGATCGACCTCGACGGCACCGGCGCCGCCGACATCAGCACGTCCGTGCCGTTCTACGACCACATGCTGACCGCGCTGGCCAAGCACTCGCTGATGGACCTGACCGTCCGGGCCACGGGCGACACCCACATCGACGTCCACCACACCGTGGAGGACGTCGCCATCACGATCGGCGAGGTGCTGCGCACCGCCCTGGGCAACAAGGCCGGGATCCGCCGCTTCGGGGAAGCCACGGTTCCCCTCGACGAGGCGCTCGCGCACGCCGTCGTCGACATCTCGGGACGTCCCTACCTGGTCCACGCGGGGGAACCCGCGGGACAGGAATACCACCTCATCGGCGGACACTTCACGGGATCGCTGACGCGCCACGTCTTCGAGGCCATCACGCTGCACGCCCAGATCTGCGTGCACATGCGCGTGCTCGGCGGCCGCGACCCGCACCACGTTGCCGAGGCCCAGTTCAAGGCGCTGGCCCGCGCGCTGCGCGCGGCGCTGGAGCCGGATGCGCGGCTCGGCGGGGCCATCCCCTCCACGAAGGGGGCGCTCTAGATGGCCGCGCCGAGGGTCACCGTCCTGGACTACGGTTCGGGGAACGTGCGCTCCGCCGTGCGCGCCCTCGAGCGCGTCGGCGCGGACGTGACGCTCAGCGCGCGCGCGGAGGACGTGATGGAGGCCGAGGGCCTCCTGGTGCCGGGCGTCGGCGCGTTCGCCGCCGTCATGGCCGCGCTGAACGACGTCGGGGCCGTCCGCCACATCGGCCGGCGCATCGCCGGAAACCGACCTGTCCTCGGGATCTGCGTCGGGCACCAGGTCTTCTTCGACGAGGGCGTGGAGCACGGCGTGCGGACTCCCGGACTCGGCGAATGGCCCGGGACCGTCGAGCTGCTCCCCGCCCCGATCGTCCCCCACATGGGCTGGAACACGGTCGATGCCCCCGAGGACACGCGGCTCTTCGCGGGCATCGAGGACGAGCGCTTCTACTTCGTCCACTCGTACGCGGTGCAGCGCTGGGACTTCGAGGTGCTGCAGCCGCGGATGACGCCCCCGCTCGTGACGTGGTCCGAGCACGGTGCGCCGTTCGTGGCGGGCGTCGAGAACGGGCCCCTGTCGGCCGTCCAGTTCCACCCGGAGAAGTCCGGCGACGCCGGCGCCCAGCTGTTGGAGAACTGGCTGGGCACCCTCTGATGTGGAGCATCCTGCTCATGGCCCTCGCGGGCATCCTCGCCGGCGGGGCCCTGTCGCTGCGCCAGCAGAAGGCGCACGCTTCCTGGCCCGTCGTCTGCTGGGTGTTGGCCGGGATGTCCCTGCTGGCCGCCTACCTCCTGACCCTCGACGGCGGCGCCTGACCCGCCACCGGCCTCCAGGCCCCGGCGCCGGGCCCCGCCCGCGGCGCCGCCACCCGCAACGCCCGCCCCCGAACCGAAAGTGCGTGACATGAGCCCCGAAAACCCGATCCTCGAACTCCTCCCCGCCGTCGACGTCGCCGACGGCCAGGCCGTGCGCCTCGTGCAGGGCGAGGCCGGCAGCGAGACCGGCTACGGCGACCCGTTGGACGCGGCGCTGGCGTGGGAGAACGACGGGGCCGAATGGGTCCACCTCGTGGACCTCGACGCAGCCTTCGGCCGCGGCGAGAACCGGGACATCCTCGGCCGCGTGGTGCGCCAGCTGAAGACCCGTGTGGAGCTCTCCGGGGGCATCCGCGACGACGCGTCGCTGGAGGCCGCGCTGGAGCTGGGCGCGGCGCGCGTCAACCTGGGGACGGCCGCCCTGGAGAACCCGGAGTGGACCGCCCGCGCCATCGAGCGCTTCGGCGACAAGATCGCCGTCGGGCTGGACGTGCGCGGGACCACCCTGGCCGCCCGTGGTTGGACCAAGGAGGGTGGCGACCTGTGGGAGGTGCTGGCCCGGCTCGAGGACGCCGGCTGCGCCCGCTACGTGGTCACGGACGTGACGAAGGACGGCACGCTGCGCGGCCCGAACGTCGAGCTGCTCCGCCAGATGTGCGAGCGAACCGACAAGCCGGTCGTCGCGTCCGGCGGCATCTCCAGCCTCGAGGACCTGCGCGTCCTGCGCGAGCTGGTCCCTGCGGGGGTTGAGGGGGCGATCGTCGGGAAGGCGCTCTACGCCGGGAAGTTCACGCTGCCCGAGGCGCTGGACGTCGCCGGACGGCGCTAGCGCGCCCCCGCCCGCGCCGTCGAGGACGAACCACCATGAGAGCACAGGTCACCGGGTGAGTGCCGCCGATCCCGCGCGCGGCCGATCCGCCGCACCCGCCGGCGGCCCGCCCGCGCATCACGCCGGATTCCCGGCCGCGGCCCCCGCGCGGCACCTGCCCGGGCACATCGCGGCCGCGCTGGAACGCGCCGGCGGCGGGGCGGATTCCGCGGGCCGCCCCTGGGCCGGGCGCGACCTCGGCGGCGAGGGCAACCCGCTGCACCGCTTCGACCAGGACGACGGAGCCGCGGACGCCGGCTACGAGGCGGCCATCGCCGCGCTACTCGCCGGGACGGGGTCCGAGGAGGACGTCCACCGCGCGTTGGCGTCGGCCCGTGTGTTCATCCCGGTGGTCGCGACGCTTGCCGACGGGGGTGTCGGCGCGCACGGATTCGCCGAGGACAAGGAGGCGGACATGGCGCTGGTGACCCTCACGGCGCCCGACGGGCGTCGCGCGCTGCCCGCCTTCACGACCGCCGCCCGGCTGGGGGAATGGCACCCGGAGGCCCGCCCGGTCGCGGTGTATGCCGCGCGCGCGGCGCTGTCGGCGGTCGCCGAGGACGCGCAGCTGCTGGTCATCGATCCGGGGGCCGACGTCACCTTCGTTCTCCGCCGCCCCGGCGTCTGGGCGCTGGCCCAGCAGCAGCCGTGGCTCCCCAGCTACCGGGACCCCGCGCACCTGGACCTGCTCGGCCGGCTCGCCGAGGGCGAGCCCGCGGTCGCGGGCATCGCCGTCGGTCCGGGGCGCGGCGTGGCCACCAGGTCCGCGTCAGGGCACGTCCTCGCGGGGGGCGGCCCCGGGCCGGAGCTGCGGGTGGAGCTCACCTTCCGGGCGGGGACCGGCGAACCCGACGCCCGGGCGGCGGCCACGCGGATCCAACGCGCGCTCGGCGCCGACGCCGGGTTCGCGGAGGGCGTCGACTCGCTCGAACTCTCGCTCCGATCGGCGCCGCCGTCCGGGCCCGTGGCGCCGGGCGCCTAGGACGTGAACTTCGCCCGCTACGCGCAGCTGCTGCGCCGCCCGGGGGTCGCGCCCCTCCTGGCGGTCGGCATGGCCGCGCGCCTGCCGCATTCCGCGGCCGGCATCCTGCTCACGCTGCACGTCGTCCGGACCCTCGGCCTGGACTGGACCGCCGCGGGGACCGCCGCCGCGGTCATGACGGTCGGGATCGCGCTCGGCGCGCCGTGGCGCGGCCGACGGATCGACACCGTGGGCCTTCGCCGGGCGCTCGTGCCGTCCGTGGTCGCCGAGGCCGCCGTCTGGTCGGCGGTCCCGCACGTCCCCTACCACTGGCTGCTGCCGCTGGCGTTCCTGGGTGGGGTGTTCGCCCTGCCCGTCTTCAGCGTGGTGCGCCAGGCGCTCGGCGTCATGACGGCGGGGGAGACGCGCCGCTCGGCGTTCGCGCTGGACGCCATCGCGACCGAACTCGTGTTCATGACGGGGCCCGCGCTCGCGGCGATCGTGGCCATCGGCGCGGGCACCCCCGCGGGACTGACGGCCGTCGGACTGGTCGGCGCCGCCAGCGGACTCGTGCTGATGTGGCTCAACCCGCCGACCCGTTCGGGGCAGCCGGGCGCCGTCGCGGAGAGCGACGCGAAGGAGGAGCGGCGCGGCGCGGAGGCCGCGGTCGTCGCCTCGGCGCCGGCGCACCTGGCCGAGGCCGAGGCCGGGCTGCTGGACGCCGGCGGAAAAGAGACCCGTGCGCGGGTCGCCCGGCGCGGACGGACGTTCCGCCGCCGGTTCGGGTGGGTCGGCGCCGGCGTGGTGGCCGTCTTCATCGCGTCGGCCGGGGCCGGGCTGCTGCTGTCCGGCTCCGAGGTCGCGATGATCGCCGTCCTGGAGCGGATCGGGGCCGTGGGGGAGCTGGGCATCGTGTTCGCGTTCTGGTGCGGGGCCTCGGTGGTCGGCGGCCTGGTCTACGGATCGATGCGCCGCCGCGTCTCGCCCCTGGCGCTCCTTCTGGGCATGTCCGTGCTCACGGTGCCCATGTTCTGGGCCGACGGAACCTGGGCCCTGGCGCTGCTCGCCATTCCGCCGGGGCTGCTCTGCGCCCCGTTGCTCTCCGCAGCGTCGGAGCGGCTCGCCGACCTCGTCCCCGAGGAACGCCGCGGCGAGGCGATGGGCTGGTACGGCTCCGCCCTGACCGGGGGGACGGCGTTGGGCTCGCCGCTGGTGGGTCTGGTGATTGACGCCGGATCCCCCGGCGGCGGGTTCGTGGTGGTCGGCGTCGCGGGCGCGGCACTCTGTCTCGTGGCGCTGGCGGCCCAGGGTGTGCGCCGCCGTCGGGCCGCGCTGGTCTGAGGGCGCCCACCCGGGCACCCGGGTGGGCGCGCGCCCCGGCCGTCTCCCCGCGGGCCCTGGCCCTGGATAACCGGGCTGCCCGGGACAACCGGGCCGCCCGCGACCCCGGGGCGGGCCGGCGGGCGCCGTCCCCGGGCCTGCGGACTGGTTCAGGCCTGCGGGCTAGTTCACCGGGCCGGTCAGCTTCTCGCCCGGGCCCTTGCCCGGCGCGTCCTGGATGGTGGAGGCCTCGCGGAACGCCAGCTGCAGGGTGCGCAGCCCGTCGCGCAGGGGGGCCGCATGCTGGCTGCCGACCTCCGGGGCCGCGGCGGTGATCAGGCCGGCGAGGGCGGTGATGAGCTTCCGGGCCTCGTCGAGGTCCTTCAGCTCCTCGGCGTCGGATCCCTCGGCGAGGCCGCACTTGACCGCGGCGGCGCTCATCAGGTGAACGGCCGCCGTCGTGATGATTTCGACGGCGGCGACCTCCGCGATGTCGCGCACGTGGTCGGTGTTAGAAGGGCTCGGGGCCGGATTGGTTTCAGGGGTGCTCATACTGCTAAGCTTTTCACAGACCGACTGGTTTCACGTATTCGTGTGCGCCGTCCCGATTCATCGGGGTGGCGTTACCGCGCGGAACCGGTATGCAAGTGGAGGCCTTCTCCCACCCGCAGCAGCCGCAAGGCCGCCGGGTCAATTCGGTGGCACGGAGTTCGTTCCGCGCCGGGCGGCCCGCCGCCTCCGAATTCACAAGGCCTCCGCCTGCCTCGCAGCCGGGGGCCTTCTCCTGTTGCGGGCGGCTTCCGAACACTGAACAGCAGGAGCGACACATCAGCGATCCACGCATTAACGATCGAATCCGCGTCCCCGAGGTGCGGCTTGTTGGACCCAACGGCGAGCAGGTCGGCGTCGTCCGCATCGAGGACGCGCTGCGTCTCGCGTCGGAGTCCGAACTTGATCTCGTCGAGGTGGCCCCCACGGCCAAGCCTCCCGTGTGCAAACTGATGGACTTCGGCAAGTACAAGTACGAAGCCGCGGTCAAGGCCCGCGAGGCCCGCAAGAACCAGACCAACACGGTCCTGAAGGAAATCCGTTTCCGCCTCAAGATCGACAAGCACGACTACGAGACGAAGACCGGCCACGCGCTGCGCTTCCTCGCGGCGGGCGACAAGGTCAAGGCCATGATCCAGTTCCGCGGCCGCGAGCAGCAGCGCCCGGAGATGGGCATCCGCCTGCTCAACAAGTTCGCCGAGGACGTCGCCGAGGTCGGTCTGGTCGAGTCGACGCCGCGCATCGATGGCCGCAACATGGTCATGGTGGTCGGCCCGCTCAAGAACAAGGCCGAGGCGAAGGCCGAGGCCCGCCGCCTGGCGCAGCGGGAGGCCGACAAGGCCCGGTCCTCGTCGCCCAAGGAGCGCGTGGACACCTCGGACGACCAGCCTGCGCTGACCCAGTCGCTTGGGGACAACCTCCCCGACGAGTTCATGGCGCGTTTTGCCCGCGTCGAGGCGGACGCGGCCGAGGCCGCCAAGAACCCGGCTCCGGTCGAGGCCCCGGCGGCAGAGGTTGCCGCCGAGGCACCGGCCGATCCGGCCCCGGCGAAGGCACCGGCCAAGGCGGCTCCGGAGGCGAAGGCCCCGACCAAGTCGTCCCCGGCCCCGGCGAGGACGTCGGTTCCCACCCGGACGACGGCCCCGGCGAGGACCGCGGCCCCGGCACGGCCCGCTGCGGCTTCGCCCGCGGCCGCACCCCAGGCCCCGGCGACGCCCCAGGCGGCGCCGAAGCCGATGGCGACGCCCAAGCCGACCCCGAAGCCGGCGGCCGGCCCCGCGCCGAAGCCGGCTCCCCGCAAACCAGCCAAGCCCGGTCCGGCCAAGTAGCGCGGACCGGGACGGCGAGCCCCTCGGGGCGAACACCCCACCCACGGGCTTCCGGCACCGGAAGCCCGAATGATCCCCGGCCCGTCAGGGACTCGGGAGCACGTAAGGAGAACGGCGGATATGCCGAAGTTCAAGACCCACAGTGGAGCCAAGAAGCGCTTCAAGCTCACCGGCAGCGGCAAGCTCAAGCGCCAGCAGGCCAACCGCCGGCACTACCTGGAGCACAAGCCCTCCAGCCTGAAGCGCCAGCTCAAGGGCGACCGCATCGTCTCGAAGGCCGACACCAAGACCATCAAGCGGATGCTGGGCATCTAGCCACCGCACCCCCGGGGGCCAGAAGGCTTTCGTCCAACCGTAGATTTCCTCCGTCCGGATCCCACGCAGTGGGCGGCGAGAGGGCAGAGCATTAAGGAGTACACACGTGGCACGTGTGAAGCGTTCAGTCAACGCCCATAAGAAGCGCCGGGTCATCCTCGAGCGGGCCAAGGGCTACCGCGGCCAGCGTTCGCGGCTGTACCGCAAGGCCAAGGAGCAGCTGCTCCACTCGTTCGTCTACAGCTACGGCGACCGCCGCAAGCGCAAGGGCGACTTCCGCCGCCTGTGGATCCAGCGCATCAACGCCGCTGCCCGCGCCAACGGCCTGACCTACAACCGCCTGATCCAGGGGCTCAAGGCCGCCGAGGTCGAGGTCGACCGCCGCATGCTGGCCGAGCTGGCCATCTCCGACGCCAACGCCTTCAGCGCGCTCGTCGGCATCGCGAAGAACGCCCTGCCGTCGGACGTCAATGCCCCGGCCGCCGCGAAGGCCGCGCCGACCGCGCCGGCCGCCAAGGTCGCCGCCCCGAAGTCCGCAGCTCCGGCCCAGGCCGCGCCGGCCGCCGGCGAGTCCGCCGGTGCCGTGAAGGCCGTCGAGGGCGAGGACGCCCCGGAGGGCTACGTCATCAAGGGCAACCAGTCCAACAAGTACCACGTCCCGGGTTCCACCTGGTACGAGCAGACCACCGCCGAGTACTGGTTCAACTCCGTCGAGGCCGCCAAGGCCGCCGGGTTCGAGCCGGCCGGCGGCGAGTCCCGCCAGCAGTTCAAGGGCTAGTCTCCACCGACTGGCCTGTGGTCCCCGGACCGCGGCGAAGGGGGCGGAATCCGCAAGGATTCCGCCCCCTTCCACGTCCACCGGGCGGGCGCGTCGGGTTGTCGCGCCGGCGTCGTGCCGTGCCCCGCCGGGCGGGTGGCCTCCGGAACGCGGTGGCCCCGCAACGGGGTGGCCCCGGCCGCCGGTGCACCGCGGATTCCGTCGGCCCCGGACTTCCCGGCTACAGTTTTCGGCATGAGTCTTGCAGGATCCCCCGCCGCGATGTCCAACCCCCGCGCCGACCGCGTCCGCGAGGTCGCGCGCCTGGCGGGCCGCTCCGGCAGGGTCCGGGCCGGTCAGTTCCTGGCCGAGGGACCGCAGTCCGTGCGCGAGGCCCTGCGCCTGCACCGCGAACGCGCCGCCGCAGGGGGAGAACCCGTGGTGGACCAGCTCTACGCCACCGCGGAGTGCCTCGACCGCTCCCCGGACCTCGCCGAGCTGGCCCAGGGCGCGCCGCTGCGGCTGGCCACCGACGCGGTGCTGGCGGCCATGGCGGACACCGTGACGCCGCAGGGGATCCTCGCCGTCTGCAGGATGCCGCACGCCACGCTCGACGACGTCCTCTCCCGCGGCCCCCGGCTTGTGGCGGTGATGTGCCGCGTGCAGGACCCCGGGAACGCGGGCACCGTCCTGCGCGCCGCGGACGCAGCCGGCGCCGATGCCGTCCTGCTGACCGAAGGCAGCGTGGACATCTTCAACCCCAAGGCGGTCCGCTCCACCGCGGGGTCGCTGTTCCATCTGCCGGTCGTCACGGGGCTCTCCTTCGGCGAGGGCGTCGACACCCTGCGTGCGGCGGGCCTCGCAGTCCTCGCCGCCGACGGATACGGGGCGACGGACCTCGACGAGCTGCAGGACCGGAGCGCAGCGCGGCGCTTGGCACCCGGCGCGGGGAACGACGGCGGCGCGGCCGCCGCGCGCCTCGAGGCGCCGACCGCGTGGCTCTTCGGCAACGAGGCCGCGGGTCTGTCCGACGCCGAGCTGGCGGCGGCGGACCACCGGGTGGCGGTTCCGCTCTACGGAGTCGCCGAGTCGCTGAATGTCGGGACTGCGGCCACCGTCTGCCTTTACGCCTCGGCCCGCGCGCAACGCCGCGGCTAGGGCCGCCGGCGCCGGCGCTGTAGCGTTGGGGGGAATCCTCAGCGCGTGCCCCCCAGCACCCGAACATCAGGCGGAGAACATGGCAGCTTCCGGCGGTACGAAGGGGGAAACCGCGGCACAGGCGGCCGACCCCGCCATCGCGGTCTCGAAGGTCACCGCGTGGACCGGTGGCCGCGGTCGCATGACCGTTCCCCGGCAGATCGTGGGAGCGGCCATCGTCGACTCCCTGGACGCTCCCCGGCGCCTCCTCGCCGCCCGGCGCACCCGCCCGGCGGCCTACGCCGGGCAGTGGGAGTTCCCGGGGGGCAAGGTCGAGCCCGGCGAGACCTGCGAGGACGCGCTCCTGCGCGAACTCGACGAGGAGCTGGGTGTCTCCGCGCGCCTGGGTGGGGAGATCGAGGGCCCGCTGGCGGAGGGGTGGCCGCTGAACGGCACCGCGGCCATGAGGGTCTGGTTCGCCGCCGTCGCCTCCGGCGAACCCCGGCCGCTCCAGGACCACGACCAGTTGCGGTGGGTCGGGGTCGACTCCACGGAGCTCCTCGAACTCGAGTGGATTCCCGCCGACCGGCCGATCGTTCTGGCTCTGCGGCAACACGTTGCGGCCCGGGCGGGAGGCTTCTAGGCGGCTGCCGTCGCGTGTGAACCGAGCCGCGGGTTGGGGCGCTGGCCCGCAGCGGGCGCGGATGGCTCGCCGCGGGTCGAACAACGTGGCCTGCCCCCCCCCGCCGGCGCGGGCGCCGGCGGGCTATCCCCGGAGGTCGAACAGCGCCGGCTGGCCGGGGGCGGCCTCGGTGGGCGGCCCCGCGGCGGAACCCGCCCCCGGGCCGGCGGCCGAACCGGCCCGGGGACCCGGGCCGTCGGCGCCGGCGGCATCGCGGAAGGCCGCGCCACCGGACGCCAACCCGTGCAGGGTCCGGAAGTGCCTGATCCTGCCCGAGAGCCACGTGCGGTACTCGGGGTCGGCCACCGCCCCGCGGCGATACAGGCGCCGGTAGCGCTCCACGAGCTGCGGATGCGTCGCGGCGAGCCACGACATGAACCACTCGCGCGCCCCGGGGCGCAGGTGCAGCGGCCCGGCCGTCACACTGGAGGCTCCGGCCCGCGCGAGCCGCGCGAACAACGCGTCCAGTGCCTCGTCCGAGTCGCTGAGCCACGGGAGGATCGGCATCGCGAGCACGGCGCAGTCGATGCCGCGGCCGGCGAGCCGCTCCACGAGGCGGAACCGGGCCTCCGGCGAGGGGGTGCCGGGCTCCACCGCCGCGCTGAGCTCGGCGTTCGTCATCGCGATCGAAAGCGCCACCGACACGGGAACCTCCCCGGCGGCCGCGACGAGCCGGTCGACGTCGCGCGCCAGCAGCGTCCCCTTGGTCAGAATGGAGAACGGTGTCCCGGAGTCGGTCAGCGCCGCGAGGATCCCGGGCATGAGGCGGTAGCGCCCCTCCGCCCGCTGGTACGGATCCGTGTTGGTCCCCAGGGCGACGTGCTGGCGCCCCCACGAGGGCTTCCGCAGCTCGGCGCGCAGCACCTCGGCGACGTTGAGCTTCACGACCACCTGCGAATCGAAGTCGGCGCCCGCATCGAGGTCGAGGTAGGTGTGCGTCTTGCGCGCGAAGCAGTAGACGCAGGCGTGGCTGCACCCGCGGTACGGGTTGACCGTCCAGCGGAAGGGCATGTTCGAGGCTTCGGGAACCTTGTTGAGAGCGCTCTTGGCGAGCACCTCGTGGAACGTCATGCCGGCGAACTCCGGCGTCCGAACGGAACGCACGATCCCGGGCAGCGGCAGGGCGCCCGCGGCGGAGACGTCGCCGAAACCGGCGAGCGGAAGCGGGGCGCCGACCATGTCGGCGTACCCCGCTTCCGGCGGTCCGGCCGGGGGCCGGACCAGCTGAGCTTCCCATCTCACCCCACGATTAGAACATACTTTCTAATGCCGCGTCCACACACCCGCGGACCGCCCCGACGCCCCGGCCTACGATGGACGGATGATTCTCCTGACCGGCTTCGAGCCCTTCGGCGGCGACGCGACCAACCCGTCCATCGACGCGGCCCGGCTGGCCGCGGCCGCCCTGAACGCGTCGGGGGTCGACGCCGCGGCCGAGCAGCTGCCGTGCGTCTTCGCCCAGGCTCCCGCCGCGCTCGGCGCGGCGATCGAACGGCATGGTCCCGACGTCGTGGTCTGCGTCGGGCTCGCCGCCGGCCGCGGCGCCGTGTCGCTGGAGCGGGTCGCCATCAACCTCATCGACGCGCGGATACCGGACAACGCCGGCGAGCAGCCCGTGGACCGGGCGGTCGAGGCCGGCGGTCCCGCCGCCTACTTCGGCACGCTGCCGATCAAGCGCGCGCTTGCCGCCCTGGAGGGCGAGGGCCTGGCGGCCGAGATCTCGCAGACCGCGGGAACCTACGTGTGCAACCAGGTGTTCTACGCCCTGATGCACGCCCTGCGTGCCCGCGGCGGAGCCGCCCGCGGGGGATTCGTGCACGTCCCGCCCGTCGGCCACACAGACCAGCCAGGGCAGGGCCTCGACGCCCTGTCGCGCGCGTTGCAGACCATCGCCCTCCAGGCGCTCGATCCTTCGCCGGACGCCGCGGTGCCGGCCGGCGCGGAGCACTAGCCGCGGGCGGGACCGGAGGGACCGGTTCACCGGCCCGGGCGGCGGGGCCGGAGGGACCGGTTCCCCGTCTTGTCGTGCGGCCGGGACCCGCGCAGCGTCGACAGAACCGGGCGGACCGCCGCGGACACCGGCCGGGCCGGGCGCTCGCGGTAGCCGCCGGCGGCCAGGCCGGCGGACCGCTCGAACGGGTTCCTCGACGCCGGATCGCCCGTGCGCAGCACGGACCACGCCGCGGCCGCGAAGTACAGCGGGATGAAGGGCAACCCGAGGCACAGCGCGTACTGCGAGGCGTGCCTCGATTCGTGGCCGAGCAGGAGGGGATGCTCCTCCGGGCGTTCGTACCGCGGCCGGAAGAACACGACGTTGCCCACCGTGAACGCCCCCGCGACGGGCAGCGGAGCGCGGTAGCCCGACGCCAGGCGCAGCCCGTCCGGTCCGCGGCGCACCGGGCAGCGGCAGGCCGCGGCGAGGGCCAGCCCGGCGGGCGTCGAGAGGTTCACCCAGTTCGCTGCGGTGCGGATCCGCTTCCAGCTCGGCATGCGGCCAGTGTAGCTGCGCGCGGACCCGTCACGTCCGGCGGAACGGTTCGGAGCGCGGCGCGGACCTCCACTAGACTCGACCCGAATCAGGTCACGCGAACCACAGGGAAAAGGGCAGCAACCACACATGTCTGAACCATCGACGCGCCCCGACGGCGCCCCGGACGCCGCGGGGCCGGCCGTCCCCCACCCCACGGACCCGGAAGCGGTGGAGCGAGCCGCCGAGCAGGCGCTGGCCGCCATCGCCGCGGCCTCCGACCTGGCGGAGCTCAAGAGCGCC
The DNA here is from genome assembly GCF_041877255.1 of Arthrobacter halodurans. Classification (NCBI taxonomy): domain Bacteria; kingdom Bacillati; phylum Actinomycetota; class Actinomycetes; order Micrococcales; family Micrococcaceae; genus Arthrobacter; species Arthrobacter halodurans. The sequence continues at coordinate 26,946 of NZ_JBHDLJ010000008.1, read as the reverse complement.
CGCCTGGCGCACACGGGGGAGAAGTCGCCGCTGAGCCTGTCGAACCGCGAGATCGGGCGTCTCGACAAGACGGAGAAGGCCGCCGCCGGCAAGCTCCTCGGAGCCGCCCGCGGCCGGGTCAACAAGGCGCTCGCCGAACGCACCGCGGTGCTCGAGGAGGAGGACGCCGCGCGGATCCTCGTCGAGGAGGCCGTCGACGTGACCGCCGCGCCGCGCCGCCGCCGTGCCGGTGCCCGACATCCGCTGTCCGTCCTGCAGGAGCGCGTCAGCGACATCTTCGTGGGCATGGGTTGGGAGATCGCCGAGGGTCCCGAGGTCGAGTCCGAGTGGTTCAACTTCGATGCCCTCAACTTCCCCCCGGACCACCCCGCGCGCGAGATGCAGGACACGTTCTTCGTCGACCCGCCCGAGGCCCACCTCGTGCTGCGCACGCACACCTCCCCGGTCCAGGTCCGCTCCATGCTCGAGCGCGACCTGCCGATCTACGTGCTCTGCCCGGGCAAGGTGTTCCGCACCGACGAGCTCGACGCCACGCACACCCCCGTCTTCCACCAGTTCGAGGGCCTGGCGATCGACAAGGGCCTTTCCATGGCGGACCTCCGCGGCACGCTGGAGCACTTCGCGCGTCAGATGTTCGGCGACGAGGCGGCGATCCGCCTGCGCCCGAACTTCTTCCCGTTCACCGAGCCGTCGGCCGAGCTCGACATCTGGCACCCCGGCGCCAAGGGCGGCCCGGGCTGGATCGAGTGGGGCGGCTGCGGCATGGTCCACCCCAACGTCCTGCGGGCGGCCGGGATCGATCCGGAGGTGTATTCCGGCTTCGCCTTCGGCATGGGCATCGAGCGCACGCTGATGTTCCGCAACGAGGTGCCCGACATGCACGACATGATCGAGGGCGACGTCCGTTTCAGCCAGCACTTCGGGATGGAGATCTAACCCATGCGTATTCCACTTTCCTGGCTGCGCGAGTACGCGCAGGTCCCGCCCGGCGCCACCGCCGAGGACGTCATGGCCGAGCTCGTGAAGGTCGGCCTCGAGGAGGAGGACGTGCACCGTCCCGCCGACCAGATCTCCGGCCCCGTCGTCGTCGGTCAGGTGCTCAGCATCGTCAAGGAGCCGCAGTCCAACGGCAAGACCATCAACTGGTGCCAGGTCCGCGTCGTTCCCGAGGGCAAGGCGCAGACGCTGACGCAGGAGGGCATCGACCCCTCCGGCGTCCAGGGCGTCGTCTGCGGCGCGCACAACTTCGCCGAGGGGGACAAGGTCGTGGTGACCCTCCCCGGCGCGGTGCTGCCCGGGGACTTCCGGATCAGCCCCCGCAAGACCTACGGCCACGTCTCCGCCGGCATGATCGCGTCCGCGCGCGAGCTGGGCATCGGCGACGACCACGACGGCATCATCGTGCTCTCGCGGATGGGGCTGGACCCGGAGATCGGCTCCGACGCGCTGGGGCTGCTGGGACTCGACGACCAGGCCGCCGAGATCAACGTGACCCCGGACCGCAGCTACTGCTTCTCGCTGCGCGGCGTCGCCCGCGAGTACGGCCACGCCACGGGCACGCCGAGCGTGGACCCTGCCTCCCTCGTCGTCGTCGCGGAACCGTCGGGCCCCGGGTATCCGGTGCGCCTGGAGGACGCGGACGGCATCCACGGCAAGCCCGGCTGCGACCGTTTCGTCGCCCGCACCGTGCGCGGCGTGGATCCGACCCGGCCGACCCCGCCGTGGATGGCCAGCCGGCTGCGCCTGGCCGGCATCCGTTCCATCTCCCTCGTGGTGGACATCTCCAACTACGTCATGCTCGAGCTCGGCCAGCCGCTGCACTTCTACGACCTGGACCGGCTGTCCGGGGAGATCGTGGTCCGCCGCGCGGCCCCCGGTGAAACGCTGCGCACCCTGGACGACAAGGTGCGCACGCTCGACGCCGAGGACCTGCTCATCACCGACGCCAGCGGTCCGATCGGCATCGCCGGCGTCATGGGCGGCGCGGCGACGGAGGTCTCCGACGCGACGCGCAGCGTGCTCATCGAGGCCGCCCACTTCGAGGAGGTGTCGATCGCCCGGTCGCGCCGCCGCCACAAGCTACCCTCCGAGGCGTCGAAGCGCTTCGAGCGCGGTGTCGACTGGGAGGTCGCCGACGAGGCGGCGCAGCGCGCTGTGGACCTGCTCGTCGAGCTCTCCGGCGGGACGCCGGAGACGACGGCCACCGACGTCGGGACCCGGCCGGAGCCGAGCGTCGTCGAGCTCCCCGCCGACTACGCGTCCCGGCGCATCGGGATCGACTTCACCGAGGACCAGATCGTGGGCACGCTCACGGACCTGGGCGCGCGCGTCGAGGCCCACGCCGACGGCTTCCGCGTCACGGCGCCGACCTGGCGCCACGACCTGACGAACCGGGACGACCTCACCGAGGAGATCGCGCGCCTGGTCGGGTACGACAAGATCCCGAAGACGCTGCCGGTCGCGCCGCCGGGGCGCGGGCTGAGCCGTGTCCAGCAGCAGCGCCGCCGCGTGCTCCAGGCACTCGCCGCCGCCGGTCTCACGGAGACGCTGAGCTACCCGTTCGTCTCCGCCGCGCAGAACAACACGTTCGGCACCGCGGAGGCCGGATCCGAGCCGCGCGCCGTCAGGCTCGCCAACCCGCTTTCCGCGGAATTCGGCTTCCTGCGCCGGTCCGTGCTGCCCGGACTGCTCGATTCCGCGCGCCGCAACCACTCCCGGGGCTTCCGCGACCTCGCGCTCTTCGAGGCCGGGCTGGTGTTCCTGCCGGGCGCGGCGCTGGGGACCCCGTCGATCCCCCCACTGGGCGCCCGCCCGTCCGAGGACGTGTTGGACTCCCTGTACAACGGGCTGCCCGACCAGCCGCTGCACATCGCCGCGGTCCTCACCGGGCACGACTCCCCGGCGGCCGCCGGGCACACCCCGCGGGCCTACGACTGGGCGGACGCGGTCGACGCCGCCCGGCTCGCCGCCGACGTGCTGGGCGTGGAGCTCCTGACCCACCAGGGCACGCACCAGGCGTTCCACCCGGGCCGGACGGCGCGGCTGGCGTTGCGCACGGGCGAGACGGTCGGCTACGCGGGGGAGCTGCATCCGCGGCTGCTCGCCGACCTGGACCTGCCCGCGCGCACCGTGGCGATGGAGCTGAACGCCGACGCGCTGTTCGACTCCGCCGCCGACGTGATCGTCGCCAAGCACCTGTCCACGTATCCCGTCAGCACCCAGGACGTGGCGCTGGTCGTTGCGGCCGACGTGGTGGCCGGGGACGTGCTCGAGGCGCTCCGTGAGGGCGCCGGCGAACTTCTGGAGGAGGTCGCGCTCTTCGACGTCTACGCGGGGCCGGGCATCGAGGAGGGCAAGAAGTCGTTGGCGTTCGGCCTGCGCTTCCGCGCCGCCGACCGGACGCTCACCGCCGACGAGGCCTCCGGCGCCCGCTCCGCCGCCGTGGCCGCCGCGGCCGCCCGCTTCGGGGCCGTGCAGCGCTAGCCGGGGAGGGGCGGCGCGGGTCCGGGACGCCTAGACTGGGCGCGTCCGCAAGGGCGCACGAGGCCGAGGGAGGTTCCGGTGGGCGACACCCGACCCAGCATCGCCCTGGCCGCAGCGCCCCTCGCGGCCGCGGCGGGGCTGCCGGAGCGGTGGCTGACGCCCGCGGAGCGCGAACGCGCCGACGCGCACGGTTCCGGGGACGCCCGGCGCCGCTTCGTCGCGGGGCGCCTTCTGGTCCGCGAGCTGGCGGCGGGGCTGTTTGACGCGCCCGGCGGCCCCGGATCGCTGGAGGTCTGGACCGTTTGCCCGTGGTGCGGGCCCGGAGCGCACGGGCGCCCGGAGCTGGTGGCCGACGGCGCGGCGGTGCCGGTGCCGCTGAGCTATTCGCGCGCGTCCGGCTGGCTGCTGGTCGGGGTCGGCCCCCCGGGGTGGAGGATCGGGGTGGACCTGGCCGACGCCGCCAGCCCGGCGTTCGCCGAGGAACCCGGAGGCAACCCCCTGGACGACGTCGCCTACGCGCCGCGCGAGCGCGCATTGCTGGAGGCCCTCGAACCGGGCGGGCGCCCGCTGGCGCGTGCCCGGTGGTGGGCGCTGAAGGAGGCGCTGGGCAAGGCGCTGGGCGAGGGCATCGCGGGGCCCGGCGGCCCGCCGGTGGTGGCCGGCGCCGGGCGGCACGAGGCGCTCCGGGACCCGCGGGCGGTGGCCGAGCAGGTCGACGCCGAACGCGTCGGCCTCCCGGCCGGCCTCGTCGCCGCCGCCGTGCTGCTCCCGCGTGACTAGGACGTCCGGATCAGGCCGCGGGCAACGGCGGCAGTGCCGCGTCGAAGAGCCAGGGCCGGAGGAACGCCCCGGCGGAGAAGCCGCCGGGCGCGTGGGCGTCGACGTGCTCGACGAACGCGGCGTGGGAAACGGAGCCGTGGCGGTGGAGCATCGTCCACGCGCGCAGCATCCCGAAGAACGCGAGGTCGCCGAGCGCGAGCCGCAGGGCGTGCAGGGCGAGGGCGCCGCGCTTGTAGACACGGTCGTCGAACATGTCCTGCGGCCCGGGGTCCCCGACGACGATGTCCTGCGGCAGCGCGTCCAGCGCCCGCCACGCGGTGCGGGCACGCGCATCCGCGGTCAGCGAGCCCGAGGCCTCGGACCAGATCCATTCCGCGTAGCAGGCGAAGCCCTCGTGCATCCAGATGTCGTCCCAACGCTCGGCGGTCAGCGAGTTGCCGAACCACTGGTGGGAGAGCTCGTGGGCGATCAGCCGCTGCTGCTCCCACCCGGGCGCCAGGTGGTTGCGCCCCAGGATCGTGATGCCGTGGGCCTCGAGGGGGATCTCCAGCTCGTCGTCGGTGACCACGACGGTGTAGTTGCCGGCGGGGTAGGGACCGAACGCCTCGATAAAGGCCTCCATCATCCGCTGCTGGTCGGCCAGCGCGGCACGGGCCCGCGCCGCCAGCGCCGGTCCCACCGCGACGTGCTGCTCGGGGGGCTCGGCCGGGTCCGCGTGCCGGGCGCGGCCGGTGGCGAACGGCGCCGGCGGGCGCAGGTCGAACCACCCGTAGCGTCCGATCTGCAGCGTCGCCAGGTAGGTGGCCATGGGGTGCGTCTGCTCGTAGACCCATTCCTCGCGGCTGGACCTCCTGGCGTGGCGGACCAGGTCCCCGTTCGACACGGCGCGGTAGCCGGCGTCGGTGGTGACGCCGATGCGGTACGTCGCCTTCTGGCTGGGGTGGTCGTTGCACGGGAACCAGGTGGCCGCCCCGTTGGGCTGGCCCGCGACGAGGACCCCGTCCTCGAGTTCCTCCCACCCGACCTCGCCCCAGGTGGCCCGCCGCGGGTGCGGCCTGCCCCCGTAGCGGACGTCGAGCTCGAAGTCCTCGCCCGCGGCGATGTCGGCCGGCAGGACGACGACGAGCCGCCCGGCGGCGTGGGTGAACCTGGCCGCCTTCCTGCCGTCGACCAGCACCTTCGTGGCGCGCAGCCCCGCGAGGTCCAGTTCGATGCGCCGCAGGTCGACCTCCGCCGCCGCGCGGATGCGGGCCCGCCCGTCCAGGCGGTTCCCGCCGAGCTTGCACTCGAGGTCCAGGTCGTAGTGCCGGACCCGGTAGTCGGGACTGCCGGACCCGGGGACGTACGGATCCGGGAGGACCGGCTGGTTCTTCGGGCGGCTCGGCTTGCGCTTGGGGCTCATAGGCTGGGGCCACTCCATGGCTTGACGGGGTTGCCCATCCAGTAGCTGGAGGGCGGAACGGTTTCGCCGCGCATGACCAGCGACGCCGGTCCCACGGTGGCGCCGGCGGCCAGGGAGGCCGCCGGGAGAACGACGCCGTGCGGGCCCATCGTGGACCCCGCGGCGAGTTCCACCGTATCAATGGCCATCACGCGGTCGTGGAAGAGGTGGGTCTGGACCACGCATCCGCGGTTGACGGTGGACGAGTCCCCGAGCCGGACCAGGTCCGCCTCCGGTAGCCAGTAGCTCTCGCACCAGACGCCGTGGCCGATCCTCGCGCCCAGGGCGCGCAGCCACCACACCAGGGCGGGCGTGCCCGACGCCGCGCGGGCGAACCACGGGGCGCAGACCATCTCGATGAAGGTGTCGACGACCTCGTTGCGCCAGATGAACGAGCTCCACAGGGGGTGCTCGCCGGCCCGGATCGGCCCGACGAGGATCCACTTGGCCAGCACGGCGCTCAGCGCGGCCGCCGCGCCCGCGAGCAGCATGACGACGCCGCTGAACAGCGCCGCGGGGACGTATCCGGCGCGCACGGCGACGGCGTCCAGCAGCGCGAGCACCAGGGCGGCGACCGCGACCGTCACCATGACGGGGACGAACCGGCAGAGCTCCCACAGCGCGCGGGCCACCTTGAGCCGCTGCGGGGGATCGAACGTGCGCGCGTCGTCGGACTCCACCGCCGTCCGCCGCAACCGCACCGGCGGGCTGCCCAGCCAGGAGGAGCCGGCCTTCGCCTTGGCCGGTGTGGCGGAGAGGACCGCCACCAGCCCGTTCTTCGGGACCCGGCGCCCGGCGCCGGCCATCCCGGAGTTCCCGAGGAAGGCGCGCTTGCCGATCCTCGCCGGCGCCACGCGCATCCACCCCCCGCCGAGCTCGTAGGAGGCGACCATCGTGTCGTCCGCGAGGAACGCGCCGCTGCCGATGGTGGTCATCTTGGGCAGTAGTAGGACCGTCGAGGCCTCGACGTTGCGCCCGACCTTGGCCCCCAGGATGCGCAGCCAGACCGGGGTGAACAGGCTGGCGTAGAGCGGGAAAAGCAGGTCCCGCGCCATGTCCAGGATCCGTTCCGTCGCCCAGACCTGCCACCCGACGCGCCCGCGGACCGGATGCCAGCCCTCGACGATCCCGAGGGACAGGAGGCGCACCGCGCCGGCCGTCAGCGCCATGTTGAGCACGAACCAGGTGGCCGCCGCGAGCGGGACCGCGGCCAGGAGGGCCGGGACCGCGTCCGAGAGCGACCCGTGGTCGCGCAGCCACGGCGCGGCCACGGCGACGGCGGCCAGCACGCTCGCGTAGGGGATCGCCGCCAGCACCGCCGAGGCGAGGCCGAACGCGGCGGTGCCTAGGGCGCCCGGACCCGTGCCTTCGCGGGGCCGGGGCGCCTTGGCCGTTCCGGTGCGGCGCGCGGGGGAGCCCGCGTAGGCCAGACCGGCCTTGGTCCGGCCCTCGACGGCGGACCCCGGGGCCACGTGCGCACCGTCGGCGACAAGCGCACCGGGCAGCAGCGTGCTGCGGGCGCCGACCGTCGCCCCGGCGCCCACCCGGACCATGCCCACGTGGAGGCGGTCGCCGTCGAGCCAGTAGCCGCTGAGGTCGACCTCCGGCTCGATGGACGCGCCGCGGCCGAGCTCCAGCATGCCGGTGACGGGCGGGACCGCGTGCAGGTCCACGTCGCGTCCGACCTTCGCGCCGAGGGCCCGGGCGTAGTAGGGCACCCACGCCGCGCTGGCCAGGCTGACGGGGTCCACGAGGTCCGAGATGTGCTGCGCCAGCCACAGCCTCAGGTGCACCTTGCCGGAGCGCGGATACGATCCTGGCCGGAGGCCGCGCAGCAGGACGCGGGCGGCGGCCACGGCCACGGCCATGCGACCCGGGGGACTCACGAAGAGGAGCCAGGAGGCACCCACCCACCACCAGGAGAGCGTCGGCGCCGCGGTCAGCACCCCGAGCGCGGCGAGCACGTTGTTCAGGGCCATGAGGTAGGTCAGCCAGCGCATGCCGACGAGGATGAAGAGCGGGATCCCCATCAGCGTCTGGAACACCTGGGCCCGCCGGGTGGTCCGGGCGACGTGCCGCGGCCGGGCGTCGGCGTCGATTCCGACCGTGCCGGCCACGGCCTCGATGAGCGCCCCGAGCCGCGGATGGGAGTAGATGTCGCCCACCGTCACGGTGGGGTAGCGCCGGCGGAGGGCGGAGACCAGCTGGGCCGCGGTGAGCGATCCGCCGCCGCTGGCGAAGAAGTCGGCGTCGAGGCCCGCGGCCGGGGTCCCGAGGACCGCCTCCCACTGGTCGACGATCCAGCGGGCGTCCGGCGCCAGGGCGGGCAGGGCCGCCGGGCCGTCGTCCCCGGTGCCGGGCAGCGGCCACGGCAGGGCGTCGCGGTCCACCTTGCCGCTGGTCTTGGTGGGCAGCTCCCCGACGACCGCGAGCAGGGGCACCAGCGCGGCCGGGAGCGCCTCGGCCAGGCGCTCCCGGGCCGGGGCCATGTCGTAGCCGGGTGGCGCCGCGAGGTAGCCCACGAGGATCTGGTGGCCGGCCGCCGTCGTCTTGACGGCCGCGGCCGCGCCGGCGACCCCCTGCAGCGACTGCAGGGCCGCGTCGATCTCCCCGAGTTCGATCCTGCGGCCGCCCAGCTTGACCTGCTCGTCGGCGCGGCCGACGAACAGCAGGCCCTCCGGATCGAAGACCACCAGATCCCCGGAACGGTAGGCGCGGTCCCAGCCGAGCGTCTCCATCGGCGCGTACTTCTCGGCGTCCTTCGCGGGATCGAGGTAGCGCGCCAGCCCCACCCCGCCGATGATCAGCTGGCCGGTCCCGCCCTCCGGGACCGGCACGCCCGCCTCGTCGACCACGGCCAGGTCCCAGCCGTCCAGCGGCAGGCCGATGCGCACCGGGCCGCTCGCGGTGAGGGGGGCGGCGCAGGCGACGACGGTCGCCTCGGTGGGCCCGTACGTGTTCCAGACCTCGCGGCCCTCGACGGCAAGCCGGGCGGCGAGCTCGGGCGGGCACGCCTCGCCGCCGAAGATCAGCAGCCGGACGTTCTCGAGGGCCTCGGCGGGCCACAGGGCGGCGAGCGTCGGGACGGTCGAGACCGCGGTGATGCCGCGCATCACGAGCCACGGACCCAGGTCGACGCCGGAGCGGACCAGCGAACGCGGGGCCGGCACCAGGCAGGCCCCGTGGCGCCACGCGAGCCACATCTCCTCGCAGGAGGCGTCGAAGGCCACGGAGAGTCCCGCGAGGACACGGTCCCCGGGACCGAGCGGTTCGTGCCGCAGGAAGATCCGCGCCTCGGCGTCCACGAAGGCCGCCGCCGAACGGTGCGTGACGGCGACCCCCTTCGGGGTTCCCGTGGAGCCCGAGGTGAAGATGACCCAGGCGTCGTCCCCGGGCCGGGGGTCGCGCGGCGCGGGGTGCGGCGCCGCGCGCTCCTTCGCGACGACGGCCCGGCGGCCGCCCCGGAGGATGCCCGCGACGCCGGCCTCGGTGAAGACGAGGCGGGCGCGCTCGTCCGGGTCGTCGGCGTCGACCGGCACGTAGGCGGCGCCGACGGCGAGGACCGCCAGGATGTCGATGTACAGCTCGCGGGTGCCGGAGGGCACGCGGACGCCGATCCGGTCGCCGGCCCCGAGCCCCGACGCGTGCAGGTCGCGCGCCCGGGACTTGACCGCGGCCAGGAGCTCGGAGTAGCTGAGCGCCGCGTCGCCGTCGTCCAGCGCCGGTGCCTCGGGGTGCTCGGCGGCGGTCTCCGCGAGGACGTCCATCAGCGTCCGCGGCTCCGGCGCGGAGGCAGAGCCGGGCAGCTGGGGGAGGTGGGCGCTCACGCCCGCGCGGCCGCGCCGGGGTCGGCGGGAGCCGGCCCGCCGGGAACCAGGATCAGCTTGCCCGTTGTGGCGCGGGACTCGAGGTCGGCGTGCGCCCGTCCCGCGTCGGCGAGCCGGTAGCGCCCGCCGATCCGCACGTCCAGCTTCCCGACGGCGACCAGCCCGAAGATCTCCGAGGAGCGCCAGCGCCGCTCCTCGGGCGTGAGCAGGAAGTCCGCCACCTTGGGCCGGGTGACGGTCAGGGAGCCGTGCGCGTTCAGCCGCTGCAGGTCGAACGGGGGGACCTGCCCGGAGGCCCCGCCGAACAGGACCAGCGTGCCGCGGGTGCGCAGCGCCGCCAGCGAGCCGTCGAAGGTGTCCTTCCCGATGCCGTCGTAGACGACGTCGACCCCGCGGCCCCCGGTGAGTTCGCGGACCCGCGCGGGGACGTCCGCGTAGTGGAGCACGTGGTCGGCGCCGGCCGCGCGCGCCAGCTCGGCCTTCTCCGGCGTGGACGTCGTGGTGATGACCGTGGCCCCGCGCAGCTTCAGCAGTTGGATCAGGAGCAGCCCGACCCCGCCGGCTCCCGCGTAGGTGAGGACAGCGTCGCCGGGGCGCACGTCGTAGCTGGAGTTGACGAGGTAGTGGGCCGTGATGCCCTGCAGCGGCAGGGCCGCGGCCACGTCGTCGGGCACGCCGTCCGGGACCGGCAGGGCCTTGTCCGCGTCGAGCAGCGTGTACTCGGCGTAGGTGGCCGAGCCCTCCGTGGTGGCGACCCGTTCCCCGACCGCGAACCCCTCGACGCCCTCGCCGAGCTCCTCGACCGTCCCGGCGGCCTCGGTGCCCGGCGTGAACGGGTAGTCCACCGCGTAGACGCCGGAGCGCTGGTAGGTCTCGATGAAGTTCACGCCCGCGGCGGCCACCCGGACCAGCAGCTGGCCCGGACCCGGCGCGGGACGCGGGACCTCGACGACCTCGAACACATCGGGTCCGCCGGCGCGGACGGCTTGGACGGCGTGGGGCATGGGGATCGCTCCTTCTGGGCAGGCTTGCCCGGCGGCCGCGGCGCGCTGTCGCGGACCGCGGCGGTTTCCGGCTTCCGGGCACCACAGTAGCCCGCGCGGGTTGCCGGACGCCGTCCGCGGCGCCATGCGTCATGAATAATTATTAGCCAGTGTGCATAAATCGGCTGTAGACTCGCGGCATGACCATCTCTGTAGCGGTATCAGGCGCCAGCGGCTACGCGGGCGGCGAGGTCCTCCGCCTGCTCGCGCACCATCCGGACGTGGCGATCGGGGCCATCACGGCCCACAGCAACGCGGGCCAGCGGCTCGGTTCGCTGCAGCCCCACCTCCACTCCCTGGCGGACCGCGTGCTGGTGGACACCACCGCGGAGAACCTCGCCGGGAACGACGTCGTTTTCCTCGCCCTGCCGCACGGGGCCAGCGCGGAGCTCGCGGCCCGCCTGCCCGAGCGGACGCTGGTCATCGACGCGGGCGCGGACCACCGGCTCGAGTCCGAGGCCGCGTGGGAGAAGTTCTACGGCTCCGCGCACGCCGGCTCGTGGCCCTACGGCCTCCCCGAGCTGCCCGGAGCCCGCGAGGCCCTGCGCGGGGCGCGCCGCGTCGCGGTCCCCGGCTGCTACCCCACGTCCGCGCAGCTGGCGCTCGTCCCCGGCTTCGCCGCCGGGTTGCTGGAGCCCGACGACGTCGTGATCGTCGCCGCGTCCGGCACCTCGGGGGCGGGAAAGGCCGCCAAGGCGCACCTGCTCGGCTCCGAGGTCATGGGCGGCATGGGGCCCTACGGCGTCGGCGGGGGCCACCGCCACACCCCGGAAATGGAGCAGGGGTTCGGCCGCGCGGCCGGTGAGCCGGTCCGCGTCTCCTTCACCCCGACCCTGGCCCCGATGGCGCGCGGCATCCTGACTACCGCCACGGCGCGGGTCCGGCCGGGCGTCGGCGCCGCCGCGCTGCGCGCGGCCTGGGAGTCCGCCTATGCCGCGGAGCCGTTCGCGCACCTGCTGCCGGAGGGGCAGTGGCCCCACACCAAGCAGGTCCTGGGCTCCAACCACGCCACCCTCCAGCTGGCCTTCGACGAGCACGCCGGGCGCGTGATCGTCGTCTGCGCCATCGACAACCTCACCAAGGGGACCGCCGGCGGCGCCGTCCAGTCCATGAACATCGCCCTGGGCCTGCGCGAATCCGCGGGCCTCGACCTCGAAGGGATCGCCCCGTGACCACCACCCCCGAAGCAGCCGCCCCCGCCGCGCCCGCGGTCGGCGTCACCGCCCCGGCCGGATTCCGCGCCGCCGGCGTCACCGCCGGTCTCAAGGCCTCCGGCAAGCCCGACCTCGCGCTCGTCGTCAACGACGGCCCGCTGCGGCACGCGGCCGCCGTCTTCACGTCGAACCGCGTGGCCGCCGCCCCCGTGCACTGGTCGCGCCAGGCGGTCTCGGACGGCCGCGCCGACGCCGTGGTGCTGAACTCCGGCGGCGCCAACGCCTGCACCGGGCCCCTGGGCTTCCAGAACACCCACGCCACCGCCGAGCACGTCGGCGCCGCCCTGGGCGTGAGCCCGGGCGACGTCCTCGTGTGCTCCACCGGGCTCATCGGGGAACAGCTGCCGATGGACAAGCTGCTTCCGGGCATCGACGCGGCCGCCGCCGCGCTCGCCGGAGGCCGGGGGGAGGACGGGGGAGCGGCCGCGGCCACCTCCATCATGACCACCGACAGCGTGCCCAAGGAGGCCGGCTTCCGCGGCAGCGGCTACTCGATCGGCGGCATGGCCAAGGGCGCAGGAATGCTCGCCCCCGGGCTGGCGACCATGCTCGTGGTGCTGACCACCGACGCCGCGGTCGAACCCGCCGCGCTGGACGCCGCCCTGCGGGCGGCCACGCGCGTCAGCTTCGACCGGACCGACTCCGACGGCTGCATGTCCACGAACGACACCGTCATCCTCCTGGCCTCCGGCGCCTCCGGGACGGCGCCCGGGGCCGCGGAATTCTCCGCGGGGCTCGCCGCCGTGTGCACCGACCTGGCCGCTCAGCTCATCCGCGACGCTGAGGGGGCGGCCCACGACATCACCGTGCGCACCTTCAACGCGGCGACAGAGGAGGACGCCGAGGAGGTCGGCCGCGCCGTGGCCCGGTCCAACCTGTTCAAGACGGCGATCTTCGGCCGCGACCCCAACTGGGGCCGCGTGCTCTCCGCCGTCGGCACGACCCGCGCCGCCTTCGAGCCGGACCGCCTGAACGTGGCCATGAACGGCGTGCAGATCTGCCGCGACGGCGGCATCGGCGAGGACCGGTCGCTCGTCGACCTCTCGGGACGCGAGGTGCTGGTGGAGATCGACCTCGCCGCCGGCGACGCCGAGGCCTGCATCTGGACCAACGACCTCACGCACGAGTACGTGCACGAGAACTCCGCCTACAGCAGCTAGGAAATCCCATGGGCAGCACCGAGCAGGCCGCACGGCGGCCAGACCACGACGACGACGGCGGCGCGCGCGCCGCGGCACAGCGCAAGGCCGAGGCCCTCATCGAGGCCCTGCCGTGGATCCAGCGGTTCGCCGGGACCACCATGGTGGTCAAGTACGGCGGCAACGCCATGGTCAACGACGACCTGCGCCGCGCCTTCGCCGAGGACATCGTGTTCCTCCACCACGCCGGCATCCACCCGGTCGTCGTCCACGGGGGCGGGCCGCAGATCAGCGCCATGCTCGCGCGCCTGGGCATCGAGTCGGAGTTCCGGGGCGGGTTGCGCGTCACCACGCCCGAGGCGATGGACGTCGTCCGCATGGTCCTCACCGGCCAGGTGGGCCGCGAGCTGGTCGGTCTGGTCAACTCGCACGGCCCCTACGCCGTGGGCCTCTCCGGGGAGGACGGGGGACTGCTGCGCGCCGGGCGGACGGGAACCGTCGTCGACGGCGAGGACGTCGACCTGGGGCTGGTCGGCGAGGTGACCGGCGTCGAGCCCCGCGCCATCCTCGACCTCATCAAGGCTGGCCGCATCCCCGTCATCTCGACCATCGCGCCGGAGGTCGACGCGGACGGCGAGCCCACCGGGCAGGTCCTGAACGTCAACGCGGACACCGCCGCCGCGGCCCTGGCGTCCGCGCTGGGCGCCTCCAAGCTGGTGATCCTCACCGACGTCGAGGGGCTGTACGCCAACTGGCCGGACCAGTCGTCGCTGATCAGCTCGCTCGCCGCGTCCGAGCTGCGGGAGATGCTGCCGCGGCTGCAGTCCGGCATGATCCCCAAGATGGCCGCGTGCCTGCGGGCCGTCGAGGAGGGCGTCGAACGCGCCCACATCGTCGACGGCCGCCTGGCCCACTCCATGCTGCTGGAGGTCTTCACCTCCGCCGGCGTGGGCACCCAGATCGTCCCGCGCGAGGAGGACAAGTGAAAGATTCAGCCGGCACCGCCGGGCTCGCCGACACCGCCGGGCTCGCCGACACCGCCGGGCTCGGAGCCCTGGCCGGGCTGCACGGGCCCGAGCTCCTGGAGCGGTACAACCGCTCGCTGATGGGTGTCTTCGGCACCCCGCAACGCGTCCTGGTCCGCGGATCCGGCTGCACGGTCTGGGACGCGGACGGGAAGGAGTACCTGGACCTGCTGGCCGGCATCGCCGTCAACGCGCTTGGCCACGCGCACCCGTTCGTGACCAGCGTGGTGTCGAGCCAGCTGGCCACGCTCGGCCACGTCTCGAACTTCTTCACCAGCCCCACCCAGATCGCGCTCGCCGAGCGGCTGCTGGCGCTCTCCGGCGCCCCGGCCGGCTCCCGGGTGTTCTTCGCGAATTCCGGCGCCGAGGCCAACGAGGCCGCGTTCAAGCTGGCCCGCCGCAATTCCGCCCCCGGGGCCGGGGGGAAGCCGCGGACCCGGATCGTCGCCCTGGAGAACGCCTTCCACGGCCGCACCATGGGCGCGCTCGCGCTGACCTGGAAGGCCGCCTACCGCGAGCCCTTCGAACCGCTCCCGGGCGGCGTGGAGTGGGTCGCCGCCGGCGACGCCGACGCGTTGCGCGCCGCGGTGGACGAGACGGTGGCCGCGGTGTTCATCGAGCCCGTGCAGGGCGAGGCCGGGGTCCGCGGCCACCCCGAGGGGTATCTGCGCGCCGCGCGGGAGATCACCCGCGACGCCGGGGCGCTGCTCGTCTTCGACGAGGTGCAGACCGGCGTCGGGCGCACCGGTTCCTGGTTCGCCTCCGAGGGGGTCCTCCCCGACGCCATGACCCTGGCCAAGGGCTTGGGAGGGGGGTTCCCCATCGGGGCGCTCATCGCCTTCGGCGAGGACGTCTCGACGCTGCTGGCCGCCGGCCAGCACGGCACCACGTTCGGCGGCAACCCGGTCGCCACCGCGGCCGCGCTGGCGACCCTGCACACCATCGAGTCGCAGGGTCTCCTGGAACACGCTCGGCGGGCGGGCGCGGCCGTCGCCGCGGCGCTCGGCGCGCTGGACTTCGTCACCGGGGTGCGCGCCCACGGCCTCCTGATCGGCTTCGACCTCGCCGCCGAGATCGCCCCCGCCGTCGTCCGGCACGCGCTGGACGCCGGATTCATCGTCAACGCGACGGGCCCGGGCACCGTCCGCCTGGCGCCCCCGCTGATCGTCACCGAGGGGCAGCTGCTCGGCTTCGTCGACGCCCTGCCCGCCATCTACGCCGCCGCCACCTCCGAGGAGACCCCGTGAGCACGCCCGCCACCGTCCGCCATTTCCTGACCGACACCGACCTCAGCCCGGCCGAGCAGAACGAGGTGCTGGACCTCGCGGCCGCGATGAAGGCCGACCGCTTCGGCCACCGTCCGTTCGCCGGGCCGCAGACCGTCGCCGTGTTCTTCGACAAGACCTCGACGCGCACCCGGGTGTCCTTCGCCGCGGGCATCGCCGAGCTGGGGGGATCGCCGCTGGTCGTCAACGCGGGGGAGTCCCAGCTGGGGCACAAGGAGACCGTCGCCGATTCCGCGCGCGTGCTCTCCCGCATGGTGTCCACGATCGTGTGGCGCACCTACGCGCAGTCCGGCCTCGAGGAGATGGCCGCGAATTCCCGGGTGCCCGTGATCAACGCCCTCTCCGACGACTACCACCCGTGCCAGCTGCTGGCGGACCTGCTCACGGTGCGCGAGCACAAGGGCGCGCTGGCGGGACTGACCATGACCTACCTGGGAGACGCGGCCAACAACATGGCCAACTCCTACCTCCTGGCCGGGGCCACGGCCGGCATGCACGTCCGCGTGGCGGGACCGGAGGGCTACCTGCCGGACCCGTCGGTCGTCGCGGCGGCCGAGCGGCGCGCCGCGGAGACGGGCGGGTCCGTGCTGGTCACCACCGACGCGGCCGCCGCGCTGGCCGGGGCCGACGTCGTGGCCACCGACACCTGGGTGTCCATGGGGCAGGAGGAGGAGAAGGAGGAGCGCATGCGCCTCTTCGACGCCTACGCCGTGGACGCCGCGGCCCTGCGCCTGGCGGCCGAGGACGCCGTCGTGCTGCACTGCCTGCCCGCGTACCGCGGGTACGAGATCTCCGCGGACGTCATCGACGGCCCCCAGTCGGTGGTCTGGGACGAGGCGGAGAACCGCCTGCACGCCCAGAAGGCGCTCATGGCCTGGCTCATGGTCCGGTCCGGGCTGGCCGCAGCGGACGGCGGGACGCGACGATGAGCGTCCAGCCCCCGGGACAGCCGTCCGCGCAGCCGTCGACCAAGATCGCGCGGCAGGCGCGCATCAAGTCGATCCTCGGATCCGAATCGGTGCGCTCGCAGGCCGAGCTCGCCGCGCTGCTGGCGGGGGAGGGCGTGCAGGTCACCCAGGCGACGCTGTCCCGGGACCTCGTGGAGCTCGGTGCCATCCGCGTGCGCGGCGTCGACGGCGGGCTGGTCTACGCGATCCGGTCCGACGGCGGGGACCGCACGCCGCGCACGGGGCTCACGCAGGAGGTCCTCGACGCGCGGCTCGCGAAGCTCTGCGCCGAACTGCTGGTGACGGCGGAGGCATCCGGGAACCTCGTGGTGCTGCGGACGCCGCCGGGGGCCGCCAACTTCCTGGCGCTGGCGATCGACCACTCGATCCTCCCGGACGTGCTGGGCACCATCGCCGGGGACGACACCGTCGTGCTGGTCACCCGTGAGCCCGACGGCGGCGAGGAGATCGCCGCCCGCTTCCTCACGCTCGCCGACCCGCAGTAGCGCGCCACCCGGGTTGTTCCGTCCCGGGGTCCCCGGTTCCGGCGTGTCCGGTCCCGCGGGGTCCGGCGGCGCCGCGTCAGTCCCGCGGGGCGAACGCGCGCCGGAACTCCGCCTCGGCCTCGGGGCCGAACAGGACGAAGCGCACCTCGTCGATGCTCCCGGCCGCGTCCGTGGCGGACCAGCGGGCCAGCGCGCCGGCCGCGACGTCGGCGACCTCGGCGGCGTCCCAGCCGAAGATCCCCGCGCCGATGGCCGGGAAGGCGACGCTGCGCGCCCCGAGCCCGGCGGCGACCGACAGGCTCGAGGTGAAGCAGGAGGCGAGCAGGGCCGGATCCGTCTCGCCCGCGTGGCGGTTGGGTCCGACGGTGTGGATGACCCAGCGGGCCGCCAGCCGGCCCGCGGCCGTCGCCACGGCGGACCCCACGGGCAGGCCCCGGGGGAGGTCGCGGCGGCGCAGCTCCCGGCAGGCCGCCGCGAGCGCCGGACCGGCCGCGGCGTGGAGGGCGCCGTTCACGCCGGCACCGTCGGACAGCGCCGAATTCGCCGCGTTGACGATCGCGTCCGCCTCCTGGGCGGCGATGTCCCCGCGCAGGACCGCGACCCGCATGGCTAGAGGTACTCGCCGATGACCCGGGCCATCTCCGGCAGCGAGAACATCTCGGCCACGGCGACGGCGTTCTGGCGGCCCAGCCGGGGGTCCGCGCCGTGTTCGAGCAGGTGGCGCACCAGGGGCTCGTTCTGCCGGAACACGGCGCAGGTGAGTGCCGACTGGTCCTTGTCGTTCAGCCGGTTGACGTCCGCGCCGCGCTCGAGGAGCCCGCGCACGAGCGCGTCGTGGCCGTTGTAGGCGGCCAGGATCGCCAGGGTGTCGCCGTTCGGGTTCGTCAGGTTGGCCGGAAGCCCCTGGTCCACGAGCGCCAGCAGCTTCTCGGCGTCGCCGGAACGGGCCAGGTCGAAGGTGGAGTGGAGGAATGCGAGTTCCTCCTCGGTGAGTCCGGGAGTCGCTCCCTGCGGGTCCTGTGTCATGCATCAAAGGTTACCGTTGGGTGGGGCGGCGCCGCGGGCGGGTCGCCCGTTGCGGTGACTGCATATTTATGTAGACTTGTGAATAAGAAATGATCGCCACCTGCCCGGCAGCGCCGGGAGAACCTAGGAGCACCCCGTGAAGGAACGCATCGTCCTCGCCTATTCCGGCGGCCTCGACACCTCGGTCGCCATCGGCTGGATCGGCGACGCCACCGGCGCCGAAGTGATCGCCGTGGCGGTCGACGTGGGACAGGGCGGCGAGTCGCTGGAGACCGTGCGCCAGCGCGCGCTTGGATGCGGCGCCGTCGAGGCCTACGTGGCCGACGCCCGCGACGAGTTCGCCGACGAGTACTGCATGCCCACGCTGAAGGCCGGCGCGCTGTACCAGAACCACTACCCGCTGATCTCCGCGATCTCCCGGCCCGTGATCGTCAAGCACCTGGTGACCGCCGCGAAGCAGTTCGGCGCCACGACGGTCGCCCACGGCTGCACCGGCAAGGGCAACGACCAGGTCCGCTTCGAGGTCGGCATCCAGACCCTCGGTCCGGACCTGAAGTGCATCGCGCCCGTCCGCGACCTTGCCCTGACGCGCGACAAGGCCATCGCGTACGCGGAGGAGAAGAACCTCCCGATCGAGACCACGAAGAAGAACCCGTACTCGATCGACCAGAACGTCTGGGGGCGCGCCGTCGAGACCGGCTACCTCGAGGACATCTGGAACGGCCCCACGAAGGACGTCTACAGCTACACCGACTCCCCGGAGTTCCCGCCGGCCCCGGACGAGGTCACCATCAGCTTCCGGCAGGGCGTCCCGGTGGCCATCGACGGCATCGCCGTCACGCCGCTGGAGGCCATCGAACAGCTCAACCGCCGCGGCGGCGCGCAGGGCGTGGGCCGCATCGACATCGTCGAGGACCGCCTCGTCGGCATCAAGTCCCGCGAGATCTACGAGGCGCCGGGCGCCATGGTCCTCATGGAGGCCCACAAGCACCTCGAGAACATCACGGTCGAGCGCGACCAGGCCCGCTTCAAGGCCGGCGTCTCCCAGCGCTGGTCCGAGCTGGTCTACGACGGGCTGTGGTTCTCCCCGCTGAAGCGCTCGCTGGACGTGTTCATCGAGGACACCCAGCGGCACGTCTCCGGCGACATCCGCATGGTCCTGCACGGCGGCCGCGCGACGGTCGAGGGGCGCCGGTCCGACACCGGCCTGTACCGGTTCGACCTGGCGACCTACGACACCGGGGACACGTTCGACCAGTCCAGCGCCCGCGGCTTCATCGACATCTTCGGCCTGACCTCGAAGGTCGCCTCGGAGCGGGACCACCGCCTCACGGGCGGAGCCGAGTAGATGGCCTCGTCCACCAACGAGGGCGCGCTCTGGGGGGCGCGCTTCGCCGGCGGACCGGCGGACGCCCTCGCCGCGCTGAGCAAGTCGACCCACTTCGACTGGCGGCTGGCGCGCTACGACATCGCCGGCTCGCGGGCCCACGCGCGCGTCCTGCGCGCGGCCGGCCTGCTCGACGACGCCGAGCTGGAGGGCATGCTCGACGCGCTCGGCCGGCTGGAGGCCGACGTCGTCTCCGGCGCCTACACCGCGTCGGAGTCCGACGAGGACGTGCACGGATCGCTGGAGCGCGGGCTCATCGAGCGGGCGGGCCCGGCGCTGGGCGGCAAGCTCCGCGCCGGCCGCTCCCGCAACGACCAGATCGCGACGCTGGGCCGGATGTTCCTCCGCGACCACGCGCGCATCATCGCCCGCGGTGTCCTGGCCACGGTCGACGCCCTCGTCGCCCAGGCCGAGGCGCATCCGAACGCCGCGATGCCCGGGCGCACGCACCTCCAGCACGCCCAGCCGGTGCTGCTCTCGCACCACCTGCTGGCCCACGCCTGGGCCCTCCTGCGCGACGTGCAGCGGCTCACGGACTGGGACCGGCGCGCCGCCGTCTCGCCCTACGGCTCCGGCGCCCTCGCCGGGTCCTCCCTGGGGCTGGACCCGAACGCGGTGGCCGCGGAGCTGGGCTTCGATTCCGCCGTCTGGAACTCCATCGACGGAACCGCCTCGCGGGACGTCTTCGCCGAGTTCGCCTGGGTCTGCGCGATGATCGGCGTGGACCTCTCCCGGATCTCCGAGGAGGTCATCCTCTGGGCGACGAAGGAGTTCTCCTTCGTCACCCTGCACGACTCCTACTCCACCGGGTCCTCGATCATGCCGCAGAAGAAGAACCCGGATGTCGCGGAGCTCGCCCGCGGCAAGTCGGGCCGGCTCATCGGCGACCTCACGGGGCTGCTCGCCACGCTCAAGGGCCTGCCCCTCGCGTACAACCGCGATCTGCAGGAGGACAAGGAACCGGTCTTCGACGCCGCGGACACGCTGGAGCTGCTGCTGCCGGCCGTCTCCGGGATGGTCGCGACGCTGGGGTTCAACACGGCGCGCATGCACGAGCTGGCGCCGCTGGGCTTCGCGCTGGCCACGGACGTCGCCGAGTGGCTGGTGCGCCAGGGCGTGCCCTTCCGCGACGCGCACGAGCTCTCCGGCGCCGCCGTGAAGCTGGCCGAGTCCCGCGGTGTCGAGCTGTGGGACCTGACCGACGCCGAGTTCGCCGGCATCTCGCCCGCGCTCACCCCGGAGGTCCGCACGGTGCTCAGCACGGAGGGCTCGCTGGCGTCGCGGGACGCCCAGGGCGGCACGGCCCCCTCGGCCGTCGCCGCGCAGCTCGCCGCGCTGCGGGAGCAGGCCGCCGCCGCGCGGGCGTACGCGGGCGAGGGCTAGCCAGCGCCCGACCGCCGCGCCCGGGGACCTCGGGCGCGGCATGCGCCGCGTCCGCCGGTCCTCCGCGCCGGCCCGGTTCCGCTGGTGCCTTTCTCCCCGCGTCCGGCTCCGCCGCGTCCCGCGGGGCCGGCGGTAGGCTGTGCGCATGACCACGCTCTCGCCCCCGGCCCTCAAGGCCTTCGTCCGGGAGGCCGTCGGCGGCCTCCGATCAGCGATCGGCTCCCTGGAGGGAACCGCCATGGCGGAGCCCTCGGCGCTGCCGGGCTGGACGCGCGCGCACGTGGTCGCCCACGTGGACGGCGTGTCCCGGGCGATCGCCCGGCAGCTCGAGCACGCCCGCCGCGGGGAGCGCGTCGCGTTCTACGACGGCGGCATGGAGGGGCGGAACGACCGCATCGCGCTCGGAGCCCTCATGGCGCCGGCGAAGCTGGCCGAGCGCGCCCTCGAGGGGCTGGACCTCCTGGAACGCGCCCTCGGCGACATCCCCGAGGACGGGTGGGACGCCCCCACCAGCTTCCGGGGTGAGGGCACGGTCCGCGACTGCGTGCTGGGTGCCTGGCGCGAGGCGCTCATCCACACGGCGGACCTCGGGCTGGGCGCCGGGCCCGTCGACTGGCCGTCCGAGTTCTCCCGGCATCTCTTCGATTTCCTCTCCGTGCGCCTGCCCGCCGGGACCCGGGTGGTCCTGCAGCCCACCGGGCGGCCGCCGGTGGTCCTGGGCGCCGGCGGCCACAGCACGGTCATCACGGGCATGGAGTTCGACCTCGCCGCCTGGATCGCCGGCCGCGAGCCCTCGGGGCCGATCCGCGCGACCGCCTCGGCCGACGCCAGCGAGCTGCCGGCGCTCGGCCCCTGGCCGTCGGCGGTGCCGGCGTCCGCGTGACCGGCGGGCACGCGACGGGTTCGACCGGACCCGCGCCCGACGACGTCGGGCTCGGAGCGTTGCGCCGCGGCGCCCTCGACGTGGCGCCGCTGCTGCTGAACGCCGTCGTCGCCACGGAGGTGGACGGGGAGCGCGTCGCCGTCCGGCTGACGGAGGTGGAGGCCTACGAGGGCGCGCGCGACCCCGGCTCCCACGGCTACCGCGGCCGGACCGCCCGCAACTCCGCCCTCTTCGGCCCGCCGGGGACGCTCTACGTCTACTTCACCTACGGGATGCACTTCTGCGCGAACATCGTGTGCGGGGGCGACGGCGTGGCCTCCGCCGTCCTGATGCGCGCCGGCGAGGTCGTGGAGGGGCGCTCGACCGCCGCCGCACGCCGGCGCGGCCCGGCACGGGACAGGGACCTGGCCAACGGGCCGGCCAAGTTGGCGCAGGCGCTCGGCTTGGACCGTCGGTACGACGGCGCCGTCCTCGGCACCGCGGCGCTGACCCTCGGCACCCCGGCGGCGACCCTCGACGGGGTGGCGGCGCGCCCGCCGGCGGGCATGATGCGCGGCCCGCGCGTCGGCGTCTCCGGTCCGGGCGGCGGAGACGCCTACGCCTGGCGGTTTTGGCTGCCGGGGGAGGAGACCGTGTCCCGCTATCGGGCGGCGGTCGCCCGCCCGCCACGCGGGGCGGCGGAGTAGCCCGGCCGAAGTAGGCCGGCGCGAAGAAGCCGGTGCGGCTCACTGGAGAGGTCGGGGTCCGGGTCCGGGTCCGGCGCGGCCGGCCAGGGTCGGCAGTGGGAGGCGCGGACCGGGCGGTTCTCTCCAACGGATAGAGTGGTTGCGTGCAATCACGGACGGAAAGCATCCCGGAACTCCTCGACCGCCTCTGCGCGGTCGTCCCCGACTACCCCGTTCCCGGCGTGTCCTTCAAGGACCTCACCCCCGTCTTCGCCGACGCGCAGGGGCTGCGCCGCGTGGTCGACGCGATCGTCGAGCCCTTCGTCGGGACGTTCGACGTCGTCGCCGGTCTGGAGGCGCGGGGGTTCGTGCTGGCCGCCGCGGCGGCCTACGCGACGGGCACGGGGATGCTCACGATCCGCAAGAAGGGCAAGCTGCCACGCCCGGTGCACTCCGAGGACTACGCGCTCGAGTACGGGACGGCGACGCTGGAGCTGCACCGGGACGACGTGCCGCCGGGGACCCGCGTGCTGATCCTGGACGACGTCCTGGCCACGGGCGGGACGGTGGGTTCCGCCGTGCGGCTGGTGGAGCGCGTCGGCTGCCCCGTGGCGGGCATCGGCGTCGTGCTGGAACTGGAGGGCCTGAACGGGCGCCGGCACTTGACGGACCACCTGGTCCACGCGCTGCAAAAGGTTTGAGAACCGCGGAGTAGACTTGTCTGTCCGCCGATCCGCATGAGGGAGGATCCATGCCAGAGTCACCGTCTCCATCGACGGAGTTGGAACTCGAGCGCAGCTACGTCTCCGGTTTGTACCGACGACTGGACGAGCTCCGTGAGGAGAAGGCGGGCCAGCTGGCTCGCGTGCGCCGCAGCGGCGCCGTCGGATCGATGCAGAATGTCTCCGAGCGCGACGCCTTCGCGAGCATGTACGAGGACCGCCTGGCGCAGCTCAACGCCGTCGAGGACCGACTCGTGTTCGGGCGCCTGGACCTCGAGGGGGCGCCCCCCGGGCAGGACCGTGCCCGCGATGGCGACGCCGACGCGCGCTACATCGGGCGCATCGGACTCACCGCCGAGGACCAGTCGCGCCTGATGATCGACTGGCGGGCCCCCGAGGCGGGCGCGTTCTACCAGGCCACCGCGTTCGACCGCCACGGCGTGCGCCGCCGCCGGCACCTCATCCTCAAGGGCCGCAACGTGGTGGCGCTCGAGGACGACGTGCTGGACTCGGCGCTTCTGGCGGAGGGTGCCCAGCACCAGGGCGAGGGCGCCCTGCTGGCCGCCCTGACGTCCAAGCGCACCGGCCGGATGGCCGACATCGTCAGCACCATCCAGGCGGAGCAGGACCGCATCATCCGCTCGCCGCTGGCGGGCGTCCTCGTCGTCCAGGGCGGTCCGGGCACGGGCAAGACCGCAGTCGCGCTCCACCGCGCCGCCTTCCTGCTGTACCAACACCGGGAGCGGCTCAAGTCCGCCGGCGTGCTGCTGGTGGGACCGTCGTCCTCGTTCATGCGCTACATCGAACGCGTGCTGCCGTCCCTCGGGGAAACCGGCGTCGTCATGGCCAGCGTCGGCCGCCTCCTGCCCGGCATCCGTGCCGTCCCCGAGCCGCACCGCGAGGTCGCCCGCATCAAGGGCCGGCTGGACATGGCGGAGGTGGTCGCCCGCGCGGTTGCGAACCGCCAGCGCCTGCCCAACGGTGACCGCCGCGTCGTCGTCGAGGGAACGTCGCTGGTCCTGGGCGTGCGGCAGGTCAGGCGCGCCCGCGACAAGGCGCGCGCCACGCACAAGCCGCACAACGAGGCCCGAACCACGTTCGTGAAGATCCTCCTCCGCGAGCTGGCAGACCAGTTGCAGGAGCGACTAGAGGACTCTTCGGGCACCGGCAACTCCGTGGACCGCGCCTACCTCATCGAGGACGTGCGATCCTCGCGTGACGTGCGGATCGCGCTGAACCTGTGCTGGCTGCCCATGACGCCGGAGAAGCTCCTGCGCGACCTCTTCTCGAAACCCGAGCAGCTGGCCGCCGCCGCGCCGCATCTGACCGAGGCCGAGTTGCGGGCCCTGCGCCGCGAGCCGGACGCGCCCTGGACGGAGGCCGACGTGCCGCTCCTCGACGAGGCCGCAGAGCTGCTCGGGGAACACGACGCCACGGGCGGGCACGAGCAGGCCCAACGCGAGGCGGCCCGCAAACGGGACATCGCCAACGCCGAGCAGGCCCTGCGCAACGTCGACTCGATGTTGCGTGAAACCGGCAACGACGGGCTCGTCAGCGCCGAGGACCTCGCGGACCTCAACGAGGAGACCGAGGAGAGCATGACCGCGGCCGAGCGCGCGGCGCAGGACCGGACGTGGGCCTACGGGCACGTTGTGGTCGACGAGGCGCAGGAACTCTCGCCCATGCAGTGGCGCCTGCTGATGCGGCGCTGCCCGCTGAAGTCCTTCACGGTCGTCGGGGACATCGCGCAGGCCAGCTCCGCGGCCAGTGCGTCCAGCTGGGACGCGGCCATGGCCCCGTTCGTGGGTGACCGGTTCGCGCTCGAGGAGCTGACCGTGAACTACCGCACGCCCACCCAGATCGCCGAGGCCGCGGCCCGCATGGCGCAGTCCGCGGGACTCGTGGTCTCCACGCCGAAGGCGGTCCGGGAGGGCCGTTGGGCGCCGATCGTGGACCGCGTGCCCGCCGGTGGGTTGATCGGCCGGCTGGTCGAGGTGCTCCCGGGCGAGGTCGATCTCGCCGAGGGGGGCCTGGTCGCGGTCATCGTGCCGGCCGAGCGGCTGCGCGCTGCCAGGGCCGCCGTGGTCGGGCTGTACGGGCGGCGCGTCGGCGGCGGTTCCGGCGGGCTGGACCAGGACATCGTCGTGACGACCGCCGCGGAGTCCAAGGGCCTGGAGTTCGACGTCGTCGTGGTGCTCGAGCCGCAGGAACTGGTCGAGGAGGCCGAGGGGACTGTCGGGGCGCTGTACGTCGCCATGACCCGCGCCACCCAGCGGCTCCGCGTGCTCGCGGAAGGTCATGTCCCGGACGGGATCGAGTCCCTCGACTAGCGGGGCGGTCCCTACTGCTAGGTTTAAGCGCGTGTTATCCAGCGAACAGAACCGCGCGATCGCGGAGCAGAGCAACGATCCGTCCTTCCCCAACATCTGGCAGGAGCTGAAGTGGCGCGGGCTCGTCCACGTCTCGACCGACGAGTCCGAGCTGGAGGAGCTCCTCGCGGGGGAGCCGATCACCTACTACTGCGGTTTTGATCCAACGGCGCCCTCTCTGCACCTCGGAAACCTCGTGCAGCTGTTGAACATGCGCCGGCTGCAGCTGGCGGGGCACCGGCCGCTCGGCCTGGTGGGTGGTTCCACGGGCCTGATCGGCGACCCGCGACAGACCGCCGAGCGGGTGCTCAACACCCCGGAGACCGTCAACGAGTGGGTCAACATCCTCCAGGGGCAGGTCGGGCGCTTCCTGTCCTTCGAGGGGCCGTCGGCGGCGCGCATGGTGAATAACCTGGACTGGACCGCCCCGATGTCCGCGATCGACTTCCTGCGCGAGATCGGCAAGCACTTCCGCGTCGGCACCATGATCAAGAAGGACATCGTCGCGGCGCGCCTGAACTCCGACGAAGGCATCAGCTACACCGAATTCAGCTACCAGATCCTGCAGGGCATGGACTACCTCCAGCTGTTTCGCGACTACGGCTGTGTCCTGCAGACGGGCGGGTCCGACCAGTGGGGCAACCTGACCAGCGGGACCGACCTGATCCGCAAGGTCGAGGGCACGTCGGTGCACGCCTACGGTACGCCGCTGATCACGAACTCGGATGGTACGAAGTTCGGCAAGAGCGAGGGCAACGCCATCTGGCTGGATCCGGCGATGTGCAGCGCCTACGCCTTCTACCAGTTCTGGCTCAACACCGCCGACGCCGACGTGGTGGACCGTCTCAAGGTCTTCACCTTCATGACGCGGGAGCGGATCGAGGCGCTCGCGGCGGCGGTGGCCGAACGCCCCTTCGCACGCGAGGCGCAGCGCGCGTTGGCCTACGAGGTCACTACTTTGGTGCACGGGCAGCGCGCGACCGAGAACGTGATCGCCGCGTCTGGGGCGCTGTTCGGCCAGGGTGCCTTGGAGGACCTCGACGAGGTGACCCTTAAGGCCGCCACGGCCGAACTGCCCGGCGCGACCGTTGCCTCCGATGCGTTGGGAATCGTCGACCTGCTGGTCGCCTCCGGTCTGTCCGACTCCAAATCGGCCGCGCGCCGGGTGGTGTCCGAGGGGGGCGCCTACGTGAACAACCGCAAGATCGCCGATGCCGGCGAGGTACTCGGCAGCAACGACCTGCTCCACGGCCGCTACCTGCTGGTGCGCCGCGGCAAGAAGCACCTGGCGATGGTCGAGGTCGCAGGCTAGCCGAACCGGTTCGCCGAGGGGCCGCGCCACCGGGATTGCTCCCGGCGGCGCGGCCTTTCTGCATTACTGGGCCCGGGGAGAGGCGCCTGTCCGGCCCGACGACGGCCCGACGACGGCGCGACACGCCCGGGCGTCGGGGACGATTTGGCGTCGACCGCGGACGCCTGTATTGTTTTCTGAGTCGCCGGGACGAGGACAGCGGAAACGCTGGGAATCGCGGGGCGGCCACCCCCTTCCCATCACCCGGAAATCACCGGACGCTTTAGAGCGCCGGAGAACGCCGGATGAGAGGCAGGGAGCGCCGATCTGGTCGCGATCGAGTCGGAAAACACCGATTTGACAGCAAGCAGATCGTCGAATAAATTATAAATATCGCTACGGACGAAAAGCGAAAAGAAAACGAATTCTTTCGAATTCATTCGCTCGGAACCGTAAGCTGTCTGTTGTTTGAGAACTCAATAGTGTGCCATGTTTGTTGACACCGATTTTTTATCGATTGGTGAATGGC